>JALUUN010000148.1 GCA_027021325.1 Planctomycetota bacterium | reverse complement strand
GAGCGGGACCGCCGCCTGCGCCTGGGCGAGACGGTCTACCGCCAGTACTGCGCCGGCTGCCATGGGGACGAGGGCTACGGGGACGGCCCGGCCTCGGAGTTCCTGGTGCCGCGGCCGCGCAACTTCCGCTACGGCGTGGACCCCTGGAGTCCCCCGGTCTACAAGTTCCGCAGCACCGCCAGCGGTGAGGCGCCCCTGATCGGGGATCTGGTGCGCACCATCCGCGGCGGCCTGGACGGCTCGGCCATGCCCCAGCACAGCCTCGTCGAGCCGCGTCAGGTCGAGGCCGTGGCCGAGTACCTGCTGTGGCTGTCCCAGCGCAGCGAGTTCGAACAGGCCGTCCAGATCGCCTGGGAGGACGAGGAGCCGGATCTCGCGGACGCCGACGAGGTGGAATCCTTCTACGAAGACTACGTCCTGCCCGAGGCCGAGCGCATCCGCCAGCGCTATGAGCGGCCCCTGCCCCTCACGGTTCCTCCCGAGCCCGAGGCCGACCCGGCTTCCATCGCCCGCGGCCGCGAGGTCTACCTGGAGCAGGGCTGCCAGGAATGCCACGGCGAGACGGGGCGCGGCGACGGCAGCTCCAGCCCGCACCTGGTGGACGCCTGGGGCTACCCCATCGACCCGCGCGACCTGACGAGCGGCCGTTACCGCGCCGGCGGCAGCGGCCGGGACCTCTACCTGCGGATCCGGGGCGGCGTCGCCGGGACGCCGATGCCGGCCTTCACCTCCCTGCCCGAGGAGGACGTATGGCATCTCGTCCACTACGTCCAGTCCCTGGCCCACGATGAGGAAGAGGCCAAGTGATGAAACGTCCTGAGAGCCAGCTGGTCCACTACGACCTCGTCAAGCACCACTTCGTCTTCGGGGTCACCTTCCTCTTCGTCGGCCTGCTCGCGGGCTTCCTCTACAGCCTGCAGTTCATCCACCACTATCCCTTCGAGGGCATCGAGTGGCTGAGCGCGGCGCGGGTGCGGATGCTCCACACCAACGCCATCGCCTATGGCTTCCTGGTCAACGGCTTCACCGGAGCCCTCTACTACGCCGTTCCGCGCACCACCGGGAACCCGGTCCTGAGCCGGAAGCTGGGCGTCTTCCTCGGCTGGGCCCTGCAGTTTACGGTCCTGGCCACTGCAGTCGGCATCCTCCTGGGGCGCGCCCAGGCGGTCGAGTGGGGCGAGACCCCCACCGGTTTCGAGCCCGGCTCCCTGCAGCCGAACTGGATCCCCTGCGACCTCCTGGTCTGCGTCTTCGCCGTCGGCCTCGCGATCCAGATGTCGGCGCCCATGCTGCGGGCGCGCGGCAAGCGGCTCTATGTGACCGCCTGGTATGTCACCGCCGGCCTGATCTGGACCATCCTGACCTACGTCATGGGCAACTTCCTGCCCGAGTGGTTCCTGCCGGGAACCGCCGGGGCGGCGGTGGTCGGCCTCTACATCCACGACCTGGTCGGCCTGTTCGTGACGCCCATGGGCTGGGGTCTGATGTACTTCTTCGTGCCGGTCATCCTGCGCAAACCGATCTGGTCACACAGCCTGTCCATCATCGGCTTCTGGGCCCTGGCCTTCTTCTATCCCCTGAACGGAGTCCACCACTTCCTGCTGTCGCCGATCCCCATGTACGTCCAGTACGGGGCGATCCTGGCGACCATGGCCGTCGAAGTCGTCGTAACGACGGTGGTCGTCAACTTCTTCGCCACCCTCTGGGGCCGCGGCCACGCGGTACGCGAGAACCTGCCGATCCGCTGGTTCTACACCGGCATGGTGCTCTACTTCATCACCTGCCTGCAGTGCGCCTGGCACACCACGGTCCACGCCCAGAAGATCATCCACTTCACGGACTGGGTGCCGGGGCACGCCCACCTGGTGATGTTCGGTGTCTTCACCTTCTGGCTGATCGGCATCATCACCTGGCTGTGGCCGCGCATCACCGGCAACGAGTGGTACAGCAAGAAGCTCCTGAGCCACCAGTACTGGTGGACGGTCGTCGGCCTGAGCGTCATGTTCGTGGACCTCACCGCCGCCGGCCTGGTCCAGGGCTTCATGCAGCGGGCCCTCGACCCCTGGCTCGAGATCGTCGGCGCCGAAGTGCCCTTCTGGTTCGTGCGCACCCTGTCGGGCGCCATGATCCTCCTCGGCTACGCCATGTTCCTCTACAACCTGTGGATGACCGCCCGGGTCCAGCGCGCGCCCTACCGTGAAGAGGACCACCTGGCCCGGATCCCGGCGGAGACGCCCGCGGATCTCCACCTTCCCACCACCGCTCCGGAGGTCTGAACCATGGACCGTTACAAGGGAGTGTTCCTGGTCGCCGGACTCGGCATGTTCTTCCTGGCTTTCGTGGCCTCGGGCATCCTGCCCATCGCCACCCTGAGCGACATCCCGTACCAGACCCTGGATGAGATCGCGGGCGACCCGATCCCCGAGTGGCGCGACCTCGCCGAGCGCTGGCCGGAGGCCTTCGAGGAGGCCTTCGGGGCCGAGGCCCGGGAGCAGGCCCTGCTCCTGTCCCGGAACCTGGAGGACCAGCCTGCGGATCCCGCCGCCGTCGCCGCCACCACCCGGGCCTACGCCGAAGCCCTGGACCGCGGCCGCGACATCTACATCGCCGAGGGCTGCTGGCACTGCCACAGCCAGTACGTGCGCGGCGTCAGCCAGGAGGAGGAGCGTTGGGGCCCGGTGGCCATGGCCGACGAGTTCGAGAACGAACTGCAGCTGCCCCAGCTCTGGGGCACGCGCCGGGTCGGCCCGGACCTGTCCCGCGAATGGGGCCGGCACACGAACGACTGGCACGCCGCCCACCTCTGGGATCCGAAGGCCACCTCGCCGGGCAGCGTGATGCCGGCCTACCCCTGGCTCTTCGAGGAGGACCCGGTCTGGCAGCCCGAGGAGGCCGTTCGCGCCGCCGCCGCGGCCATCGCCGACGAGAAGGAGCGCACCACCTGGCTGCGCCGGGAACTGGCCCGCACTCGCCTCCGTCCCAACCGGGATGGTCTTTCCCTGATCACCTTCCTCCAGTGGCTCGGCAGCTGGAAACCGGAGCGCCCGTGGAACAACGCCTCCCTGTAGAAACGGCCCGCTCGCGCCGCCTGCGTACGAGCCTCACCATCTTCTTCGCGGTGGTCTCGGCCGGCGCCGGGCTCGGCTTCCTCGTGAAGCTCGCGGAGTTCCTCCTGTCCCTGGACGACCCGGACATCCTGGGCTTCGCGGTGGCGCCCCTGGCGAACTACTTCTGCGTCGCCGGCGGCTTCCTGGCGCTCCTGATCTGGGCCTTCCTGAGCGGGCACTTCTCGAACATCGAGCAGCCCAAGCACGACCTGCTCCGGGACCAGGAGCTCCTGGACGAGGCCGACCCCTGGGTGCAGCGGCTGGAGGCACGCCGCCAGGCCCTGCAAGACCAAGGAGATCCAGCATGAGCGACAAGGAAACCGCCCCCGCCCCCGAGGAATCCGCTCCCAAGGTGCCGGAGGATCCGGAGACCGAGGTTCCCTTCGGCTACGACCACGGCGGCGTGCCCTTGTGGCTGACCCTGATCTACGTCGCCTTCCTGACCTTCCTCCTGGTCTACGTCCTGGACCACCTGATTCCCTCCTGGGACAGTCTGACCTGGCACCTGGACCCCTGATCCCGCCCTGCTAGGATGCCCCGGCAGGCTCCCGCTCCCGGCCGGGGAGGGGGCCGGTTCTGTTCGCGAACGCCGTCCGCGGCCCCCGGGAAGGAGGTGCGAATCCTCCGCGGGCCCGCCGCCGTGAGTGCCGACGAACGCCGCCGAGGCCGGCTCCCCGAGGAGCCGCCGGAACGCCACTGGGACCCGGTCCCGGGAAGGCGCGGCCAGTAGGACGAAGCACGCAGCCGGAAGACCGGACCGCCGGACGGATCCCCATCCACCCCCTGTCTCCGGGCGAGGTTCCCGGAAGGAGGATCCATGCACCCGTTCCGTCTCGGCGCGGCCCGTCCGGCCGCCGCTCTCCTCGTGCTGGCGGCCCTGGCCGCCGCGCCGCTTCAGGCCCAGGACCTGGCCGCGGTCATCGACACCTCGGGCACCGGCAGCGGGCCCAGCGCCCAGCCCTTCGGCCTCGCCGCCGAGCCCGGCAGCGGCCGCCTCTTCGTCGCCATCGCCGGCAGTCTGTCGAGCCCCAACGACGCCGTGGCCATCGTGGACCCGGCCCTCGACCAGGTCGTAGGCGAGATCCAGGTCGGCCTCTTTCCCGAGGAAATCGCCTTCCTCACCGACGCCCAGGGCCGGGCCGTGATCGGCGCGGTCACGAACTCCACAAGCGGCAGCGTCACCCTGTGGGACGCCGCCACCGATCAGGTCCTGGGCGAGGTCCCGCTGCCGGATCCCTTCGGCTTCGGCAGCTTTCCCTTCGGCATCTGCGCCAACGAGACCGGCGACGGTTTCTATGTCACGACCCTGGACGGAAGCGGCAGCATCCACGCCGTGGACGCCACCGCCCTGGCGGTGGACGCCGCCCGCTCGCTGACCGCCGGCTTCGGCAGCAACGGCCGCCTGGCCCTCGTCGCCGGCCGCCTGTTCCTGCCCGGAGCGAACTTCTTCAAGGGGGCCGAGACCGGCCTCGAGGTCCTGGACCTCACGACCGGTGCTGCGACGGAACACTACGTCGTCCAGGACCGCCTCGGCGAATGGGCGTGGCCGACGGCCCAGGAGATCCTGCCCCTGCCCGACGGCCGCCTCGCCCTGGGCGGCACCGGCTTCGACGGGCGCATCTTCCTGACCGATGCCGACGGACGCCTGCTGCGGACGCTCCGGGCCGAGGGCACCGGTGGGGACAGCCATGGCCTCGGGGTCTCCGAGGACGGGAGCCTCCTGGCGGTCTGCGACCTCCTCGGCAACCAGCTGGTCCTCTTCGACCTCCTGAACGAGGTGGAGATCTCCCGGGTGGACCTCTTCGCCCTTGGGGGCTGGCGGGAGCCCAACGACGCCCTGTTCCTCGGCGGTCGGCTCTACGTCACCGTCCAGGCCCAGGAGGCGGTCCTGGTCTTCGAGAACCTGCCGGTTCCCCAACCCGGCAACGGCTTCTTCGGCGATCTGGTCCTGGATCCGCCGGATCCGCCGGCCGGCGGCACCGTCCACGTGGATCTCCAGGGGGCCGGACCGGTGGCCCTGGTCGCTGCCACCGGCGACCAGCCGGTCACCGTCCAGGGCGTGGACCTCGGGATCGGCCCCTCTCCGGTCCTCCTCGCCACCGGCCAGGACTCCCTGTCCCTGGACCTTGCCTTGCCCGCCTTCCTCCAGCGCGGGGACCTGGTCTGGGTCCAGGGCGTCTCCGACCCCCTGGGCAATCCGCGGACCACGGCTCCCCGGGTCCTCGCCGTCCAGTAGGGACGCCGCCCTCGCGCCGGCGCCGGCCTCCGCCCGGGGGCCGGCGCCGCTTCCTTGGTGCCGGCGAGGGGCCAACGGATACTGGCGGGCTCCGTAGGGCCTTTCCTCCCCGCCGTCCCACCGTCCCCCATGAGCGTCGACGTCCAGCAGATCCAGGACCGGGTCCGGGCCGACCACGAGATCCTCGACCGCATCCGCTTCGAGATCGGCAAGGTGCTGGTCGGGCAGGAGCGCCTGGTCTCGCGTCTCCTCATCGCCCTGATCGCCGACGGCCACATCCTCCTCGAAGGAGTTCCCGGTCTGGCCAAGACCACGGCCATCAAGTCCCTGGCGGCCTGCCTGCGGGCGCGTTTCCAGCGCATCCAGTTCACGCCGGACCTCCTGCCCGCCGACCTCCTGGGCACCCTGATCTACAACCCCCGGACCGGCGGTTTCGACACGCGCAAGGGGCCGATCTTCGCCAACCTGGTCCTGGCCGACGAGATCAACCGCGCCCCCGCCAAGGTCCAGTCCGCCCTCCTGGAGGCCATGCAGGAGCGCCAGGTGAGCCTCGGCGACGAGACCTGGCCCCTGGAGGAGCCCTTCCTGGTCCTGGCCACCCAGAACCCCATCGAGCAGGAAGGCACCTACCCTCTGCCCGAGGCCCAGGTGGACCGCTTCCTCCTGAAGGTCGTGATCGGCTACCCCTCGGCCGAGGAGGAGCGGCGCATCCTGGACCTCGCCCTCGACGGCGGCGCCGGGCGCGTGCAGGCGGTCTGCGGGCCCGAGGAGGTCTTCCGCCTGCGCGAGACCGCGGCCCTCCTCTACATGGACGGCCAGGTCCGGGACTACGCCGTGGCCCTGGTCCAGGCGACCCGCGAGCCGGGCCGCTTCGGTCTGTCCGACCTGGAGCCCCTCCTCGACTACGGCGCCTCGCCCCGCGGCAGCATCGGCCTGGGCCTCGCGGCCCGCGCCCAGGCCTTCCTGCAGGGACGCGGCTTCGTGACCCCCCAGGACGTCAAGGACGTGGCCCTGGACGTCCTGCGCCACCGGATTCTCCTGAGCTACGAGGCCGAAGCCGAGGGTCTGGACGAGGAAGCTCTCCTGCAGCGCGTCCTGGACCACGTCCCGGTCCCCTGAGGCCGGGCTCGAGGCCATGGAAGGAGCCGGCATCCCCGAACTCCTCCAGCAGGTCCGGCGGTTGCGCATCGTCGCCGGCCGCAAGGTCAGCGACCTCATGGCCGGCGGCTACCACTCGGTCTTCAAGGGCCGCGGCATGGAGTTCGAGGAGGTCCGCGAGTACCAGCCCGGCGACGAGATCCGCGACATCGACTGGAACGTCACCGCCCGCAGCGGCGCCCCCTTCGTCAAACGTTTCGCCGAGGAACGGGAGCTCACGGTCTCCTTCCTGGTGGACGTCTCGGCAAGCGGCGTCTTCGGGAGCCAGGGTCGGAGCAAGCGCGAGATCCTGGCCGAGGTGGTCGCCGTCCTCATGGTCACGGCCCTGCGCAACCAGGACAAGGTCGGCCTGAGCCTGTTCGCCGGCTCCATCCAGCGCCACCTGCCGCCGCGCAAGAGCCGCGGGGCGGTCCTGCGCTGCCTGCGCGAGCTCCTCGCCGCCCGGCCCGTGGCGGAACCCGGCGATCCGGCCGCCGCCCTCGACTTCCTGGCCCGGGTGGAGCGCCGCCGGGGCATCGTCTTCCTGGCCTCGGACCTCCTCGACGCCACGCCGGAGTCCCTGCTCCGCTCCCTGCGCCGGGCACGCCGGCGCCATGAGATCGTGGCCCTCCAGATCGTGGACCCCCTGGAGGAGGCCCTGCCCGCCGCCGGCCTCTTGCAGGTCCTGGACCCGGAGACGGGCCGCCGCGCCGCTGCGGACAGTGCCTCCGAGGCGGTGCGCCGGGCCTACGAGCGGCGGGCGCGGGAACGGGAGCGGACCTGGAAGGAGGTCTTTGCCCGCGCCGGGGTGGATCGCCTGCGCCTGCGCGCCGGCGAGGACACCGCTGCTGCCCTGACCCGCTTCTTCGAGGAGCGGAGGAGGCGCATCCGGTGAGGCGGATCCTGCCCTTCCTGCTTCTCCCCGCTGCGGCAGCGGCCTGCGCGCCGCGGGAGGGGGAACCTGGACCGGCGAGCCCCGGCCCGCAGGCGGCCGGCGCCGAGGCGGCAGAGAGTCTCGTCGAACGAGGTCCGGTGCGGCTGCGCGTGCGCTGCGTCCCGGCGAGCCTTCCCTTGAGCGGCACGGCCGAGCTCGTGGTCGAGGTCGAGACCCGCGAGGACGCCGGCGTCGCCCTGGAGGATCTGCCGCTGGGGACCTCCTTCGGCCCCTTCCTCCTGCGCGATGTGCGGACGGAACCGCCGCGCCGGGTCGAGCACGAGGATGGAGCCTGGATCCGGCACCGGCGGCGCATGGTCCTGGAGCCCCAGGCCTCCGGAACCGCTGTCCTCCCGCCTCTCGCCCAGGCCTTCCGCCTGCCCGGGGATCCCGGGGTCCTCCACGAGATCCGCTCCGAGCCCCTGGAGGTCGCGGTCCAGAGCCTCCTGCCCGAGGAGATGGACGGCCTCGAAGACCTCCCTCGGCCGGCGCCGCCGCGGCCGCTGCCCGCACCCGCCGCGCCATCGTCCTGGTGGCTCCTCGCCGCGGCCCTGGCCGCGGCCGGCGGCGTCCTCCTGGGCCGGCGTCTCCGCCGGAGACCGCCGGCGGAGGCGGCCCCCGAACCCCCGAGGGAACGGGCGCTGCGCGCCCTGGAGGCCCTCCTGGCGGGAGCCCTTCCGGGGCCGGAGGGCTGGCCGGGCTGGTACCGGGAACTCACGGCCGTCCTCCGCCGCTTCCTGGAGGAGACCACGGGCGTGCGCGCCCCCGAGCAGACCACCGAGGAGTTCCTGCGCGCCATCGAGACCGACCCGCGCTTCCCGCCGGCGCGGCGCGAGGCCCTGCGCGCCTTCCTCCTCGCCGCCGACCTCGTGAAGTACGCCGGTCAGGAAGCGGATCCCACCCGGGCCCGGGAGGCCGCCGCCCGTGCGCGCGCCCTGATCCTGGAGATGGAGGCCGGAACCCCGGCCGGGCCGGAGGAGGAAGCGGCGTGAGCGGTCTGGAGTTCCGCGACCCCCTGGCCCTCCTCGCCCTCCTGCCTCTGCTCCTCCTGGCCTGGCGGGAGCGCCGGCGCGGGCCGGCGGCGGCGATCTGGTCCAGCACCCGCCTCCTGGAGGACCTGCCCCGGAGCCTGCGCCAGCGCCTGGCACCCGCCGTCGCCTGGCTGCCCTGGGCCGGTCTGGTCCTCGCGGTGCTGGCTCTGGCCCGTCCGCGCCAGGGTCTCGAGGAGTATCGCGAGCGGCGCGAGGGCATTGCCATCCTCCTGGCGCTGGACCGCTCGGGTTCCATGCGCGCTCTGGACTTCCATCTCGACGGCGAGGCGGTGGACCGCCTGCGGGCGGCGCGCCACGTGCTCCGTGAGTTCATCGCCGGCGGCGGCGATCTGCCGGGCCGTCCCGATGACCTGATCGGCCTCGTCGCCTTCGGCGGCTTCGCCGAGAGCCGCGCTCCGCTCACCCTGGACCACGCGGCGCTCCTGCGCATCCTCGAGGAGATCGAGGTGCCCGAACCCCTGCGCGATCCCTCCGGCCGCCTCCTCGACCGTGCCTTCAGCGAGGAGGAGCTCCAGACCGCCATTGGCGACGCCCTGGCCCTGGCGGTCCGGCGCCTCCAGGACACCCCGGCACGGAGCCGGGTCGTCATCCTCCTCTCCGACGGCGAGAACACCGCCGGCGCCGTCGAGCCCCGCGCCGCCGCCGAACTGGCCCGCGAGCAGGGCATCCGGGTCTACACCATCGGCATCGGCCACACCGGTACCGCTCCCTTCCCGGTGACCGATGCCGCCGGGCGCAGTTTCCTGCGGCCGCAACCCGTGGTCCTGGACGAGGAACTCCTCCGGGACCTCGCCCGCACGACCGGCGGCCGCTACTTCCACGCCCGCGATACCGATGCCCTGCGCCGGGTCTACGCCGAGATCGACCGCCTGGAGAAGACCGAGCTCGAGGGCGCGGTCTACACGCGCTACCGCGAGCGCTTCCCCTGGCTGCTCCTGCCGGCCCTGGTCCTGCTCGGGGCCGGACTCCTCCTGGAGACCCTGTGGATCCGGAGGACGCCGTGAACTGGCGCCATCCCGAAGCGCTGCTGCTCCTCTGGTTCCTGCCGCTTGCGGCCGCCTGCTTCCATTTCGCGTGGCAACGGCGCCGGCGCCACCGCCTCCTCCTCTTCGGCGAGGCCCTGGCCGAACGCCTGACGCCCCCCGACCGCCGCGGCCGGGCCGTCCTGCAGATGCTCTTCTGGTGCGCCGGCTGGGCCGCCCTGGTGCTGGCCCTGGCCCGGCCGCGCTTCGGCGTCGAGTGGGAGCCGGTGCGGGAGCGGGGTGCCGACCTCGTGGTCTGCCTCGACGTCTCGCGCTCCATGCTCTGCGGCGACGTGCCTCCGAGCCGCCTGGAGCGGGCGCGCTCGGATCTCCTGGACCTGCTCGCCGTCCTCGAAGGTGACCGCGTGGGCCTGATCCTCTTCGCCGGCCGGCCGGTGCTCGCCTGCCCCCTGACCACGGACCGGGACTTCCTGCGTGCGGCCCTCCTGGAAGCCGGTCCCGGGCTGGCGCCTCGGGGCGGCAGCATGCTCGGCGACGCCGTGCGCGCCGCCCTCCAGGCCCTGGAGCCGCGCCCGGACCGGGACCAGGCGATCCTCCTTCTCTCCGACGGCGAGGACCAGGACAGCCTGCCCGGCGAGGCCGCGCGTGAGGCCCGCGAACGCGGCGTCCGCATCTTCACCATCGGTCTCGGCGATGCGGAGGAGGGCGCCCGCGTCCCCGCCCCCGGCGGCGGCTGGATGCTCGACGAGGGCCAGGTGGTCTGGAGCCGGATGCAGCCCGAGGTGCTGCGGGAGCTGGCGCTGCGGACCGGCGGCGCCTTCGTCGAGGCCGGGACCCGCGACTACGATCTGGCCCGGATCTACCGCGAGACCCTCGCCGGCCTGCGCCGGGCCCGGGATGAAGGAGAAGAGCGGCGTCGCCTGCGCGAACGCTTCCAGCTCTTCCTGGCCGCCGGCCTCCTGCTCCTCGCCGCCGCCCGGCTCCTGGACCGTCCCCGGGCCCTGCCCGATCCCGCCCCGTGATGTCGCTGCTCCTCCTCGCCGTCCTCGGCCTGTCCCTCCAGGAAGCCGCTCCCGTCGGCTCCCCGGAGGAGCTCGCCCGGAAGGGACTCGCCGCCCTGGAGGCGGGGGAGGCCGACGAGGCCGTCCGCCTCCTCGAGGACGCCCGCAGGGCGCGGCCCGACGACCGCCTCCTGGTCTACGACCTGGGCTGCGCACGCCTCGCCGCCGGCGACGCCGAGGGTGCCCGCGAGGCCTTCCTCGCCGCCTCGACCGCCGCCGACCCGGCGCTCGCCGCCGACGCCCGCTACAACCTCGGCCAGGCGGCGGCGCGGGTGGCCCAGGAGCATCTCGGCCCCGAACCCGCCTCCCTGGGCCCGCCGGAGCGGAGCGCGGTCCTGCGGGATCTGGAACAGGCGGCCTGGGCCTTCCGCAGCACCCTGGAGCTGGAGCCGGAACGGGAGGAGGCGCGGCAGGCCCTGGAGCTGGTCCTCCGGGTCCGCAAGGAGTTGGAGGACCTCTGGCGCCGGCGCGACGAAGAGCAACGGCGCGAGGCCGACCGGCAGGAGGACCCTCTGCGTCTGCTCCAGGAGATCCAGGAGGAGGAGGACGGCCTGCGCGCCGAAGTCGAGGCGCTTAGGAGCGCGCTTCCGGGCCCGGCACGGATCGAGGCGAGCCGGCAGCTGGGCAGCCGCCAGGAGGCCACCGCCGCACGCCTTCCGGTGCTCCGGGAACTCCTGGAGAAGGCCCTCCAGGCCGAGGGGGGAAGCGAAGGCGCGCCGGCGGAGGCCCGGGAGGCGATCCTCGGAACGGTGGACCGGGCCCACGAGGCCCTGCAGCGGGCCGCCGCCGGCCTCGCGGAGGAGGAGTTCGAAGGCGCTGCGGAGGAGGCGGCCCGCGCTTCGGCCCTGCTCGACGCCCTGTGGACGGCCCTCGCCCCCTTCCCCGCCCTGGTGCGCCGCGGCCTGGCGGAGCAGGAGGCGCTCCTGGAGGAGGGGGCTGCTCGGGAGGAGGCCGGCGGCGCGGTGGAGGCCGGCGAGGAAGGCGCCGGGGGCAGAGGCAGCGCCGGCTCCGCACCCCTTCGAGCGGAACGCCAGGAGCGCATCGCCGGCTGGGTGGAGGTCCTGCCCGAACGCGGCGAGAGCTTCCTGGCGGCGGCCGGCGGCGCGGGCGCAGAGGCGGACGGACAGGCCGGCAGCCTGCAGCAGGCGGTCGAGGCGGCCCGGGTGGGGGCAGCCGCGGCGGCGGCCGCTGCCCGCGAGGCCGCCGGCCTCCTGCGTGTTGGAGAGACTGCCCGAGCCCGGCCCCGCCAGACCCAGGTCCGGGACTTCCTGGCAGGTCTGGCCGAGCTCCTTCCCGAGTCGGCGGGCGGCGGCCAGGGGGAAGGGGCCCAGCCGCCCCGGGAACCGGAGCAGGAGCCCGAAGGCGGCGAGGAACCCGAACCCGGGGAAACCAAGCCCGAAGAGCCGGGGGAGAAGGCGGAGCCGCAGGCGGATCCTTCCCGTTCCCCCCAGGCCCTCCGGCCGGAGGACATCGCCGCCCTGCTCCAGAAGGCCCGGGAACGCGAAGAGGAGTACCGGCGCAAACGCCAGGAACTGCGCCTGCGTCTGCAGGCCGCGGCGGGAGGGAAGGACTGGTGAGGACGGTCTTCCTGTTCGCCCTCGCCCTGGCGGGCGTGGCCTCCGCGGCAGCCCAGGAACCCGCTCTGGAGAACCGCCTGGACCTGCCCGAGGCCTGGGTCGGGCAGGAGATCGGCTACGAGGTGCAGGTCCTCGGCCTGCACGAGCCCGGCCGCCCGGAGCTCCCTCCTGTCGAAGGGCTGCGTTTCGAGTTCGTGGGCGACGTGAGCCAGGACTCGAGTTCGGTCCTCATCGTCAACGGCCAGGTTCAGCGACGCTCCACCCTGGCGCACCTCTACCGCTGGCGGATCGTCCCCTTGGAGCCCGGTCGGTATCTCCTCCCTCCCCCGCGCCTGGAGGTGGAGGGTCGGGTTCTGGAGGGACGGGAGCTGGCCCTGACGGTGAGACCGCCGGACCCGCCCGACGTCGCCCGCCTGGATCTCTGGGTGGACCGCAAGCGGGTCTGGCCGCTCGGCCACTTCGAGGTGGTACTCGACGTGTACCTGCGGGAGCTGCCGCTTCCTGAATGGCGCGAGCAGGATCCCCTGGTGGGCGGCAGCCGCCTGCAGCCGGCCCTGCGCATCCCCTGGACCGCCGCACCCGAAGGCCTGGAGGCCAAGGCCCTCGGGGAATGGCTGCAACCCTATCTGAGCCGCCACCCGCGGGGCCTGGGCTTCACGATCAACCAGATCGAGAGCGGAGGGCTTCTCTTCGACCGGCGGCTGGCGGTCTTCCTGCCCGAGGAGACCGAATGGGTGGAGGAGACGGCGGCAGACGGCTCCTCGCTGCGCTGGCGGCGCTACCGCTTCCGGCGCCGCTTCCGCGCCCTGGAACCGGGGACCTGGTCCTTCGGGCCGGCCAGCCTCCTTGGCGAGTTCGTGACCGGCGCGCGCGGAACCCGGGCGCTGCGGGAGAAGCGCTATGTCCTCTCGCCTGTGGTCGAGGTCACGGCCGAGCCGGTGCCCGAGGAGGGACGTCCGCCGGGTTGGACCGGTGGCATCGGGCGCTTCGAGGTAAGCGCCCGCCTGGAGCCGCTGCGGACCCGGGTCGGCGCTCCCATGACCCTGGAGCTGCGGATCCGCGGCGAGGGCCTTCTCGACGCCATCCAGCCGCCGGACCTCACCGCGGTCCCCGAGGTGGCCGAGGACTTCCGGGTGTACGAAGCGAGTGCGGCGACCGAGGACGGCGAGCGTCGCTTCCTCTACAGCCTGCGGCCTCTGCGGGCAGGGCGGCTGCGCTTCCCGCCGGTGCCGCTCGCCTTCTTCGACCCGGAGACCGGCTCCTTCCGGAGCACGGCGACCCCGGCCTTCACGATCGAGGTCGAGGAAGCCGAGCGCCTCGGCGCCGCAGGCATCCACACGGCCCCGGGGGCGGGGCCGGACATCGGCGCGGAGGAGGGGCTGCGGGCCAACGCAACCGCGCCGGAGGCCTTCGAGGATCCCGTGCTCCCGCTTCCGCTCCTCGCCGCGGTGTGTGCCGGCCTGGGTCTGGCTTGGGTGGTCCTGGCCCTGGCCCTGGGCCGCCACCGCCGGCGCCAGGCCGACCCGCGGCGCCGCGCCCGGAAGCAAGCACCGGCCCGGGCCCGCCGGCTTCTGGAGGAGGCGCGGCGGCAGCAGGCCTCGGGAGGGGCGGAAGCGGCCCTGGAGGCCTGCCGCGAAGCGGTGGCCCTGCTCCTGGCCGTCCTGGCCGAGGAACCGGGGGAGGCCCGGGCGCGAACGGCGGACGAACTCCGGACCCTCGCCGAGCGGGCCGGCCTTCCCGAGGGCACCTGCCAGCGCCTGGCCGCGTGGCTCTCCTTCCTGGAGGCGGCGCGCTACGGCCGAGCCGCCGCAGAAGGCGGGCTGGAGGAGGGCGAGATCCTCGTCGAGGTTCTGATCCGGAGCCTGGAAGGGCGCCGCAGCGGGCTGCACCCGGCCAGCGGCCTGCTGCTGCTCGCGCTCCTCCTCTCCGCTTGTTCGGGGGGAGCGTCGGCGCAGCTGCTGAGGGAGGCGGAGGCGATCCAGGCGGAGTTCCAGCAGGCCACCAGCCGCGAGGACTTCCTCGAGGTGGCCGCACGCTGGCAGGCCCTGCTCGAGCGCGGCTCCGAGTCCTGGGGTCTGCACTTCAATCTCGGCAACACCTGGGCCCGGGCCGGCGAGAAGGGCCGGGCGGTGGCCTCCTGGCGGCGGGCCCTGCGCCTGCGGCCGGCCGACGAGGCCACCCGCAGGAACCTGCGCCTCGTCCAGGGCGCCGCACCGAGCCTCGACGCCGAGCCGCCGCGCCTGGGCGATCAGATCTTCTTCTGGACCGCCTGGTGGGGCCCAGGCCCGCAGGGCCGTCTGGTCCTCGTTGCTGCCTTCCTCGCCTTCCTGCTTGGCGTTGCCGCCCTGTTCCGTTCCTCCCCCCTGCTGCGCGCACCGGCCCTGGCGGCCGTCTTCGTGGCGCTCCTGGCTCTGGGAGGGCGCGCCTGGACGGAGCAGCAAGGGGCGCCGGGCCGCCACGGCGTAGTCCTGGAGGAGGGTCTCGTCGGACGGACCGGCGACGGAGAGGGCTACCCCGAGGCCTTCAGCGAGCCCCTGCCCGCAGCCGCGGAGTTCCACGTCCTCGAGGAGCGGGGCGGGTGGATCCGGATCCGGTTGCCCGAGCGGCCGGGGCGGGTGGAGGTGGTGGAGGGGTGGGTTCCCAGGGGCGGAGCCGAACTCTGGTGAATCTGGCCCCATCCGCTGGATCACTTCCGGGCCAGGAGATCAGGCGGCGAGGTCCAGCGCCGCCCGGTAGGCCACCTTCCAGCGCAGGAGCTCCGCCGGCGTCCATCTCTTCGGGAGCA
>JALUUN010000147.1 GCA_027021325.1 Planctomycetota bacterium | reverse complement strand
CCGGGCCAGGGCCGGGCTCAGGAGCACATAGTCGATACGGCTGCGATACGGCTCCTGGTTGTAGGTCGGGGTCTCCAGGCCGGCGCAGGGATCCTTCCAGCCCGGCTCCAGGAGCGTCTGCAGGACCGGGCTCTCCGGGAGGTCGTTGAAGTCGCCGGCCAGGAGGGCCCGCGGCGAGGCCCCGGCCAGGACCCGGACGGCGGCCCGGGCCTCCTCGAGGCGCAGGCGGTCGGCGGCCTCGCCACCGCGCTGGCTCTTGAAGTGGACGACGAAGACCTCGGCGTCCAGCGGCGGCCCCAGGCGCACCTGGAGAAGGTCGCGCTGGAAGCCGGTCTCGCCGCCGCTGCCGTCGGGGAAGCGCAGGTGGCGGTGGCTGGTCACCGCCCCCACCGGCAGGCGGGAGAGCAGCGCCACGTCGATGCCGCGGCCATCGTTGCCCTCGGAGTGGACGACCTCGTAGCCGAGAGCCGAAAGATGCCGCTGCACCCAGTCCTCGAGGACGAAGCGGTTCTCGATCTCCTGCAGGCAGACGACATCGGCGTCCAGGCGCCGGAGCACCCCTGCCAGCCGCTGCTGGCGCGACTCCCGCACGAAGGGCGGCCGCGTCCGCTCGTCCTCCCGCCAGGGATCGTCGTAGCGGTCGAAGAAGTTCTCGAGGTTCCAGGTGACGACCCGGATCTCCCCGCCGCTGCGGGGCGGGGGCTCCTGGACGCCCGCCAGGAGAACCAGGAGGAAGGTGAGGAGGGCGGCCATGACTCTGCTTCAGTCCTGGGAAGAGCCGGGCGCGGCGGAACCCCCTTCGTCGAGGACGCGGATCGCCTCCGGCCCTTGGAGGACGATCTGAGGCCGGCCGCGATACTCGCCGACCCGGCCGCGGATCGCCACGCGGCGGTGGAGAAAGCGTTCTTCGGGGGCCTCGAACTCCTCCAGGGCCGGACCCAGGATCACGGCGTAGAAGCCGCCCTCCCCGTAGGGCCGGAAGTTCAGGAAGCAGGCCCGCCCGCTGTGGTGGGTCTCGACGATGCGGCCGCGCACCTCGACGGTCCGCCCCATCCAGGCCGGTGCCTCCTCCGGGCCGACCACCGCTTCGGGTTCGGGCGGGAGATCCAGGCGCCGCCAGGGGATCAGGCCCTCGCCGGGCCCGGCGCCCTCCGCCCAGGCCTGGCGCGGCTTCGCGCTCCCCGCCTCCCCACCGTCCGGCCCGGCATCCCGTGCTGCCCGCCCCTCCTCCTGGACCCCCTCAGGAAGGGGAGCCGGCCGGGCCCGGTGGAATCCGAAGAGCCAGATCCCCGCCGCCAGGGCCGCCAGGGCCAGCAGCAGGATCCCGAGGGCGAGGCCCCTTCCCGCCGGTCCCGGGCGCCGGTCGCAGACCATCGCCTCAGCCCGCCGCCGCCGGCTCCCCGGCCGGCTGGCCGCTCCGCGCCGCGCGCACGAGCTCGATCACGCGCTGGACCGCCTCGCCGGCCGCAAGGCTCCCCGGTGCCCCGCCCAGGGCGCCATCCCGGGGCTTCCACTCGACCCGTCCCGCCTCGGCCTCGCGGCCGACGACGATCCGCAGGGGGATGCCGATCAGGTCGGCATCCTTGAACTTGATACCCGGGCTCACCTTGGGCCGGTCGTCCCAGAGGACCTCGACCCCGGCCGCCTCCAGGCCCTCGACGATCTGCGCCGCCAGACGGTCCTGGGCCTCCTGGCCGGCCTTCATCTGGACCACCAGGACGTCCCAGGGAGCGATCGGGAGCGGCCAGATCATTCCCGCCTCGTCGTGGTTCTGCTCGATGGCGGCCGCCGCGACCCGGCTGACGCCGATGCCGTAGCAGCCCATCCAGATCGGCCGGTTCTTCTGGTTCTCGTCGGCGAAGATCGCCTGCATCGCCTCGGAGTACTTCGTTCCGAGCTGGAAGATGTGGCCGACCTCGATGCCGCGGGTGATCGTGATGCGACCCCGCCCGTCTTCGCTGGGATCGCCCTCCTGGACCAGGCCGAAGTCGTGCACCGGCGGCATCTCCAGGTCCCGGCCGAACCAGACGTCCAGGTAGTGGGTGTCGGTCTCGTTGCCGCCACAGAGGAAACCCTGGACCCCCTCCACCGAGCGGTCGGCCAGCAAGAGCACCTCGCCGTCGAGCCCGATCGGCCCGGCGAAGCCCGGCTCGGCGCCGGTGGCGGCGCGCACCGTCTTCTCGTCGGCAAGCTCCAGGTGCAGGGCACCCAGGTGGTTCAGGAGCTTGACTTCGTTGAGCTCGCGGTCACCGCGGCAGAGCACGGCGACCACCTGCTCGCGGTCGGGAAACACCGCCCGGTAGAGGACGGTCTTCACCATGCGCTGCCGCGGCAGGTCCGGGAACAGACGCTCCAGATCCTCGCAGGAGCGCGCTCCTGGGGTCGGTTCCTTGTGCATGGGCCGCTCCTCCGGCGGCGGCGGCGGCGGCTCGATCCGCGAAACCGCCTTCTCGACGTTGGCGGCGTAGCCGGTCTCGCGGCAGACGGCAATGGCGTCCTCGCCGGTGTCGGCATCCACCATGAACTCCTCACTGCCGCTCCCGCCGATGGCGCCGGAATCGGCTTCCACGGCGGTGAAGCGCAGGCCGCAGCGCCGGAAGATGGCGCGGTAGACCTCGCGCATGCGCTCGTAGCTCGCCCGCATACCTTCCTCCGAAGCGTCGAAGGAGTAGGCGTCCTTCATGATGAACTCGCGGCCGCGCATGAGTCCGAAGCGCGGCCGGATCTCGTCCCGGAACTTGGTCTGGATCTGGTAGAGGATGACCGGGAGCTGCTTGTGCGACTGGACGAACTGGCGCACGAAGTCCGTGACCACCTCCTCGTGGGTCGGCCCGAGGCACATCTCCGTGCCCTTGCGGTCCTGGAAGTGGAAGAGGATGCCGTCGGTGACGTAGCGCTCGTAGCGCCCGCTCTCGCGCCAGAGCTCCGCCGGCTGCAGCGCCGGCATGAGCATCTCCTGGCAGCCGGCCCGGTCATGCTCCTCGCGGACGATGGCCTCGATGCGGCGCAGGACCCGCCAGAGCATGGGCCCGTACACGTAGATGCCCGCCGCCAGCTTGTGGAGGAAGCCGGCCCGGGCCATGAGGGCGTGGGAGCGGACCTCGGCGTCGGCGGGATCCTCCCGCAAGGTCCGGAACAGCATCTGCGACAGTCGCATGGACCCCGGATTCTAGGCTGGCCGCGGTACCGGCGCCCGTGCCGCCGCCGGCCGGGCGCCCTGCGCCTCGGCCTTCGGATCCGGCGCCACCGCCGTAGGATGGGAGCCGGACGGCCGGGACGGCCGATCCGGGGAACCGGGATGCGCGCCCGTACGCCGCTCCTCCTCCTGGCCCTGGCCCTCGGGGCCTCCCTTC
>JALUUN010000146.1 GCA_027021325.1 Planctomycetota bacterium | reverse complement strand
GCACATGGCGCCGGTCGGGGTCGAAACCCTGTTCCTGGCGGGCATCGTGCCCGGCCTGCTCCTGATCCTGGTGCTCGGTCTCTACGGGTGTTGGGTGAGCGGGCGCTGCGTCCGGGCCGAGCGCTTGCCCTTCCGGCTCGGCCGCGCCCTGCGCGCCCTGCGCGGAGCGGCCTTCGAACTGCCGATCCCTGCGATCATCGTCTTCGGCGTCTTCGGCGGCTTCCTGACCATCGCCCAGGCCGCGGCGGTGGTGGCGGTCTACGTCAGCCTGGTCGAGGTCCTGGTCTACCGCGACCTGGATCTTGCCGCCTTCCTGCGCACCACCGCGCGCAGCATGATCCTGACCGGCGGCATCCTGGTGATCATCATGGCCGCCCTGGCCATGACGAATCACCTGACGGACCAGGAGGTGCCGAAGCGCATCCTGGCCTTGATGGAGGAACACATCGACTCGCGCTGGAGCTTCCTCCTCTTTCTCAACCTCTTCCTCCTGGTCGTCGGCTGCCTGATGGACATCTTCAGCGCCATCCTGGTGGTCGTGCCCCTGATCCTGCCGGTGGCCCTGCGTTTCGGCGTGGACCCGGTACACCTCGGCGTCATCTTCCTGACCAACCTCGAGATCGGCTATTCGACCCCGCCCGTCGGCATCAACCTCTTCATTTCCAGTCTCCGCTTCCGCAAGCCGGTGGTCACCCTCTACCGGGCGAGCCTGCCCTTCCTCGGTCTCCTGCTCCTCTGCCTCGGCGTGATCACCTGGGTACCGGACCTGAGCCTGTTCCTGGTGCGCCAGGTGGAAGGGACGGCCTCGGCCGAGATCCGCTGGCAGGTCCTGGAGGAGGAGGGCGGTGCCGGCCGCGGCGAGTTGCGTTGGAGCCAGCGGCCCGCGGCCTCCGACGCCGCCTGGGAAGAGCCCGTCCCCCTGCCGGCAGAGGCCGCGGCCGAAGAGACGCCGGGGCTCTCCCTGGGCTGGAGCTGGGTCCTGGAGCCCGGGCCGGAGCGGCCGGGCCGCGCCCGCTTCGAACTCGCCCGCCCGGCTGGCAGGGGCGGCCCGCGGGTGCGGGCGGTCTGGGAGGCGAAGATGCGCAGTCCGGGCGAGCTGACCGGTGGTGTCTTCGAGGCCCTGGACCTCGACCTGCGCCCGGCCGCCGGCCCTCTCGCCGTCCTCTCCCTGGAACCGGAGAACTGGACCTACGGCGCCGTCGAGATCGAGGCGGTGGACACCGGCGGTGTTGTGCAGGGGGTGCTGCGCGCCGTCGCCCTCTGGTTCCCGGAGGACGAGAACCTCCCCGAGGAACTCTACGACCTCGAGCTCCGCTTCACGGCCCGCGCTCGCACGGCCGGAGCAGGCTTCCCCGAGCTCGGACCGGAGGCCCGGCGGCATGTTCTTCCGGACCTCCGGGTCTCCTGGCGGCCTGTCGAGGGCGGGGGGCCGCCCCGGGCCACCTTCCTCCTGGAGCGCACCCGCTCGCGTCCCTGGGGCCTCTACGCCTCCTGGACCGCCGAGGCGGCGGCGCCGCAGGATCTCGCCGGGCGGCGCTTCGAGGCCGGCGGGCTTCGCCTGCACCTGGAGGACGTCTCCGGAGAGCTCTTCCCGCGCGACCCCTTCGAGGTGGACCGGGCCGAAGTCGCGGTCGAGGCCGTGGAGGACGGGCGCATCCGCGGGCTTCTGCGCGCCCTCCTGCGTAAGGAGGGGCGCCGCTTCGCGGTCGAGGTTCCCTTCGACCTGCCTCTGCGGCGCTTCTAGACGACCCGGCTGTAGCGGCCGTCGCCCTCTTCACGCCAGGCGTCGAAGAGGGCGGCGACGGCGCGGGCGAAGGGCCGACCCAGGGTGGTGATCCGCAAGCCGTCCTCTCCGAGGATCAGGAGGCCGTCGGTCTCCATGGAGCGCAGCTGCTGCCGGACTCCGGGGAAGGCCTCGTCGAAGGGGCGCCCGGCCTCGGCCTCGACGCGCTTCAGGTCGAGCTGGAGATTGCAGAGGATCTCCTCGAGGATGCCGGCGCGCAGGCGGTCGTCTTCGTTCCAGGTCCAGCCGCGGGCGGCGGCCAGGCGGCCGGCGTCCACCGCTTCGTTCCAGCGTCCGAGCTTCGGCTCGTCCTGCCACCACGAGCCCGCCATGCGGCTGATGGCGGACATGCCGAGGCCGAGCCAGTCGCGGGCCGGACGGTCGGTGAAGCCCATGAAGTTGCGGTGGACGCAGCCCTCGCGGGCGGCGCGCCCGAGGGGGTCGTCGGGGAGGGCGTAGTGGTCGAAGCCGACTTCGACGTAACCGGCGGCGGTGAAGCGCTGCCGCGCCCGCTCCTGGAACCAGGCGCGGTCGTCGGGGGAGGGCAGGCGCTCCTCAAGCATGCGCCGCTGGTGGCGGTGCATCCAGGGCACCCAGGCGAAGGCGTAGACCGCGATCCGGTCCGGCCGCAGGCGCAGGGTCTCGCGGAGGGTGGCCTCCCAGGTGCGGCTGCTCTGGCCGGGCAGGCCGTAGATCAGATCGAAGTTCACCGAGCGGAAGCCGAGGCTCCGGGCCAGGTCCAGGCAGGCCTCGGTCTCCTCCACGGTCTGGTGGCGTTCCACCAGGGCCTGGACTCCGGGGTCCACATCCTGCACCCCGAGGGACAGCCGGTCGAAGCCCAGGTCCCGGAGCGTCCGGATCTGCTCCGGCGTCGTGACCGTGGGGTGGATTTCGACGGACTGCTCTTCGATGGCGGCGAAGTCGAAGTGCCGGCGCAGGAGGCCGTGCAGGCGCCGCCACTGGACCGGACTCAGGTGGCTCGGGGTGCCGCCGCCCCAGTGGAGGGCCCCGAGGCGCCGGCGCCGGGGCAGGTGCTGGAGGATCCGTTCGAGATTCCGCTCCAGGCGGTCCAGGTAGTCCTCGACCACCTCCGGCTTCTGTCCGAGGACCACGTTGCAGGCACAGAAGAGGCAGCGCCGGCGGCAGAAGGGCAGGTGGACGTAGAGGTCGAAGGGGGTCTCGGGCTCCTGGTCGGCCCGCTCCAGGGCGGCCCGCACCCCGGCCTCGCCGAAGTCCTCCCGCCAGCGGGGGACGGGCGGGTAGGAGGTGTACCTCGGCAGGGGCCCGCCGTAGCGGGCCAGGAGGTCCGGCGCGATGCGGGGCCGGGGCGGCATGGGCCTTCCTAACCCCGGCCCCGCCGCCGGGCCAGGGTTCCCCTGCTTCAGGGCTGCACCTGGACCCAGGCCGGCCACGAGGCGAAACGCCCGGGCCCCTTCCATCCTCCCCTGCTTCGCCTACCGCACGAAGCGCGCCGCCCAGCCGCGGACCTCGTAGCCGTTCAGGACGTGGAAGCGGCGCAGGCGTTCGAGGCTGCGGGCGGAGAAGGTGGACAAGGGCAGGTGCAGCAGGTGCTTGCGCC
>JALUUN010000145.1 GCA_027021325.1 Planctomycetota bacterium | reverse complement strand
CCGAGGAAGCCGGACTCGGGCCCGGCTGGCTCCTCCTCGAGATAGACGGCGAAACGGCGGCCGGCCGCGGCGCCACCTGGCTCCAGGAGGCCCTCGAGGGCGACGCCGGGAGCCTCGTCTCCCTGCACCTGGAGGATCCGGGAGGACGCCGTTTCCGGCAGGAGCTGCGCCGGGTGGAGCTGCACCCGCCCTTCCGGCCGAAGGCGGCCGCCTCCCAGGGCTGAGCGGGCCCGCCGGCCTCAGGCCGCGCCCGGCCGCCGCCCCTGGAGGCTCAGGTGGCGGTCGCTGTCCACGACGACCTCGACCCCCGCGAGACCGCATTCCGCAGCCAGGGCCTCGACCTCTCCGGGCCGGAAGGCGGCGTGCAGGGAGGCACGGAAGAGATCCCGCTGCAACGGGTCGCAGTCCGAGGCATGGAGGGCCACGAGGCGGTCCAGGGTCGCGCGGTCCGAAGGACGCATGAGGTCGCGGATCAGGAGCACTCCCCCCGGCTTCAGGACCCGCCAGGCCTCGCGCAGGAAGGGCCGCGGGTCGGGGATATGGTGCAGGATCGTGTTGCTGAAGACCGTGTCGAAGGCGCCGTCTTCGAAGGGCAGCTCCTTGGCGTCGGCCACCTGGAAGCGCACCCGCCCGCCGGCGGGGTGCGCGGCGCGCTTGCGCTCGGCGAGGGCCAGCATGGACCGGGCCAGATCCACGCCGGTGATCTCGGCCTCCGCCATGCGGCCGGCGAGGAGAAGGGGGATGTCCCCCGGTCCGGTGCCGAGATCGAGCATGCGGCCGCGAGCGCCGAGTTCCAGGAGCCGGTTCACGAAGGCCTCGTTCGGCTCCCGGTGGTCCATGGCGTCGTAGCCTTCGGCCTCCTCCGGGGAGTCCATGACCTCGGGTTCCAGCACGCGCTCCAGCATGGGCTCGACTCAGCGGGGCCGGGCGGAGCCGGTCCTGGACTCCGCCTCCAGAAAGGCCAGGGCCGCGGCGGCGGTGGCCGGGAGTTCGTCCCAGGCCACGGCTTCCCGGCACCAGGTGAAGACCTCGGCCCGGCGCTGGCCGGCGATCTCTCGCGGTACGCCCTCTTCTTCGAGGCGGGCGATGGCGTCGCGCAGGGCCAGGAGCAGCACGCGATCCAGGGTCGGCCCGTCCTCCATCTCCGCCGGGCAGCGGGCCAGGTAGAAGCGCAGGTC
Source organism: Planctomycetota bacterium (assembly GCA_027021325.1). GTDB lineage: Bacteria > Planctomycetota > UBA1135 > UBA1135 > UBA1135 > JALUUN01. The sequence continues at coordinate 13,762 of JALUUN010000145.1, read as the reverse complement.
CCGGACCAGCTGGAACTCCTCCAGCTCGTCGAAGGCGTAGCGCTCCCGCAGCAGGAGAGTGACGCGCCGCAGCCGCTCGGCGTCCACCTCCGGCGGCGGCTCGTTCACATCCCAGGGTGGGCCGGCGGGAACCGGCTTCTCCGGGCGCGCGGGAGCGTCCTCGGATGGCCGCCGCCGGGCCCGCAGGGCCAGGAGGACCGCCGCCGCCGCGCCGGCCAGGAGCAGGGCCGCAGCCGGTGCGGAGAGGAGCGGGACGGGGAAGGGCATCGGCCTCAGTCTAGGACGCGGGCGGGGGCTCCTGTCCCGGGCCTCGGTCATGCCTCGTTCCGCCCCCGCCCTCTCGCAGGCCTCACAGGGAATCGAGCCTGCAGGCCTCACGGGGGCTGAGCCGGAAGGCCGGCCTCCCGGCCCGGCTTCAGTCCTCTTCCTCCGGCGGCCGGGCCACCATCGAGCTGAGGTCGGGGGCGATGGTCGCTCCGGTGACCTCGCCCTTGCGCGGCACGACCGGAAGTCCCTTCGAGGCGGCCCCGGTGTCTCCGGTGTTCCCGGCGTCCTCCCCGCCGGCCTCCGATTGCGGCGCCTCCCCGGTCTTGGACTCCGGCGGCTTCCCGCCGCCGGGCTTCGGCGCATCCTCGGCCTTCGGCTCCGGAGCTGGGCGGGAAGGCTCTTCGGCCTTCGCTTCCTCCGCGGCGGCCGCCGGCTTCTCCTTACCAGCCTTCTCGCCAGAGGTGGACGCACGGCGTCGGCGCGGCCGGCGGGCGGGGGCATCCTCGGGCTCGCCGGCGGCGGCAGCCTCTCCGGTCTCTGCGCTCCTGCGGCGCCGGCGCGAACGGCGCACGGCCGGCTTCTCCCCCGCGTCCCCCTGCGCGGGCAGCGGATCCTGCTCCGCGGCGGCCGGCTCCCTGGCAGCCTCCGCGGCGGTCTCCGCAGGCGTCTCCGCAGATTCCTTCGCAGTTCCGGCCGGATCCTCCTCGACCGCAAAGGGGGAACGAGGCACCACACGGCGGCGGCGGGCAGCGGAACGGCGGCTCTCGCCGGCGGACGCACGCTTCCGCTCCTCCTTTTCCGGCGCCCCCTCCCGGGCCTCTTCCCGGGTGGTCGAACCCGCCTCGGCGGCGGTCTCCTTCTTGCGGCGGGTGCCGGCGCGCCCCGTGCCGCGGGCGGCCGGCTCCTCCCTGGCCGCCTCGTCGGCCGCGGGCTCCTCGCCCGGCTTCTCTCCGCCCGGAGCCACCGGCTGAATGGGCAGGGGCTCGAGGAGGCGCTTCTCACGGGCCTCGGCCTCGGAGGCCGGGGCCTCGCCCTCCCGCTTCCGGCCCCGCCCGCCGCGGCGGCCGCGCCGGCGGCGGCGGCGCCCGCTCTTCTCCTCTTCCTCGGAACCGCCGAGCTGCACCCGCCCGAGCTTGCGGGCGGGTTCGGCATTCTCCAGGGGGATCTCGTCCTCACTGAGGGGCGGGATGACCCCCGGCGGCAGGGGTGCGGTCCGGTCCTCCTCCTCTTCCTGGCGCGGCCGCCTCGAGGAGCCGGCTTCGGCGGCCGGCACGCCGAGGAAGCGGTTCACGAAGGCCTCGACCTCGTCCAGCGCGATGAGGGTCATGTCCATCATGTCGCTGGCGCGCTTGCGGGTCGCGGCGTCGGGGGCGCGCAGGAGAAGCAGGGCGGCGCTGTCGCGCTCGACCCCGAAGATCTTGACCAGACCGCGGAAGCGGGCGGCGTAGTCCTGCCAGTTGCCGGTCTTGCACTCGATCCAGAGCAGGCGTCCGTCCACCCAGGCCATGAGGTCGGCCTCGAACTCGCGGCCATCGGGCAGGGTGCCCTTGACGTTGAAGAGGACCTGGAAGCGGGCCGGGCTCAGGCGCGCCTTGAGGCGCCGGCTCAGAAGCCAGGAGACGTAGTTCTCCAGCCAGCCGCCGGTCAGGAACTGGGCGACCTCGCCGTCCTGGGTCGGGATGACGCGGAGCTGCTTCTTCGGACTGCGGTGGTAGTAGAAGTCCTTCAGCATCCCGTGCCGGTGGAGCAGGGTGCCGAGCTGGATCGCCGCCGAACGCTCCTTGTCGCCGTAGTTCTCGATATCAATGCGCTGCTGGTGGCCAGTGGCCACGCAGCGCTTGAGCTTCTCGTAGAAGTTCGCGACCAGGTGGAAGTGCTGGCCGATATGCCGGGCGAGGTGCTCGAAGGCCTCGTTGCGGGCCAGGTCGTCGCTTCCTTCGAAGACGATGACGCCCCGTTCCCGGAGGTAGTCCACGAGAGGCCCCGTGGGGGCATCCTCGGGTGGTGTCTTGGGGAGACCCCTCCTGGCGGCGCGGCCGCCTTCGCCCGGATCCCGGGCCCGGTCCCGCTCCCGGTCGCGGTCCCTGCCCCGCCGTCCCCCCCGGCCGGACCGGGAGGAGCCCTCCGGGGAACCGGAGGAGCGGGAAGCAGCGATCTCTTCCTTGAGAAGCCGGATTTCCTGAATGAGGGTGCGCAGCTCCGCCGTCAGTTCGCGGGTCGAATCCGCGGCGTCGGCGGCGGGCGCGGTCCCCTCCGGGGAGCGGCGGGCCGAATCGTCTTGGTCAGGCCCTTCCTCCGCTCCCTTGAAGAGGCGTCGGATCATGCCCATCGCAAGGCATCATCCCCGATTCCAGCGCCCGGCACAAGGCTTGAAAGGCCGGTCCAAGTCCCGGCCTGACCGTAGGATCGGGAAAGGCCCGCCATGATTCCGGCCCTCCTGCTCGCCGCCGCCGCCCCGATCCCCCTGCCGGAGCCCGCCCCCGCCATGCCCCCCGCCGCCCAGGATTCCCCTTCCGGAGCGCCCCAGGAGCCCGAGGCCCCGGGAGCGGCGGAGCGCCGCCCGAACCACCTGGCGGGCTCCTCCAGCCCCTACCTCCTCCAGCATGTCTACAATCCCGTGGACTGGTATCCCTGGGGCGAGGAAGCCCTGGAGCGGGCCCGCAAGGAGCAGAAGCCGATCTTCCTGAGCATCGGCTATGCCGCCTGCCACTGGTGCCACGTGATGGAGCGGGAATCCTTCGAGGATCCCGAGGTCGCCGCCTTCCTGAACGAGCACTTCGTCTGCATCAAGGTGGACCGCGAGGAACGGCCGGACCTGGACGACCTCTACATGAGTGCGGTCCAGGCCATGACCGGCCACGGCGGCTGGCCCATGAGCGTCTGGCTGACGCCGGAGCGGCGGCCCTTCTGGGGTGGCACCTACTTTCCGCCGCGGAGCGTCGGTGGGCGCCCGGGCTTCCTGGACGTCTGCCGCCATGTGGCCCGCCTGTGGGAGACGGAGCGCGAGCGGGTCGAGGAGTACGCCTCCCGCCTGAGCGAGGGGCTGGCGGCCCGGCTTCCCGCGGGCCCGGCCGGCCCCCTTCCCGACGGACGCTGGCTGCCGGCGGCGGAGGAGCGCTGGCTCGCGGCCTTCCGGGCCGCCTTCGACCCCGTCTGGGGCGGCTTCGGCCAGGCGCCGAAGTTCCCCCGGGCCGAGGACCTTCGCTGGATCCTGGAGGCGGCGGAGAGGCAGGAGGACACCGAGGCCCGGGAGATGGCCCTCCTCACCTTGCGGCGCATGGCCGACGGCGGCATGTACGACCAGATCGGAGGAGGCTTCGCTCGCTACTCGGTGGACGCGAAGTGGATCGTCCCCCACTTCGAGAAGATGCTCTACGACCAGGCCACCCTGGTGCCGGTCTACCTGGAGGCCGGGCGCCAGACCGGGGATCCGTTCTTTGCCCGGACCGCCCGGGAGATCTGCGACTACCTCCTTCGGGAGCGGCGCGATCCCGCCGGCGGCTTCTGGAGCTCCTCCGACGCCGACAGCGAGGGCGAGGAGGGCCGCTACTTCGTCTGGACGCCGGAAGAGATCGACACCGTGCTCGGGCCGGAGAAGGGCGCGTTCGCCCGGGCGCTCTTCGGCGTGACCGAAGCGGGCAACTTCGAGGGCCGCAACATCCTGACGCGCCGCGTTCCCGTCGAGGAGGCCCTGCGGGCGGCAGGGCTGGATCTAGGACCGGAGCAGGCCGGGGCCCTGGTCGAAGAGGTCCGCGAGCGCCTGCGCAAGGCGCGCAGCCGGCGCGTGCCGCCGGCGGACGACGACAAGATCGTCACCGGCTGGAACGGCCTGGCCGTGGAGGCCCTGGCCATGGCCGGGCGCATCCTCGGCGAAGCGCGCTATGTGGAGGCGGCCCGCGGGACCGCGGACTTCCTGCTCCGGGAACTGCGCGTCGGCGGCGGGTGGCGCCGGACCTGGCGGAACGGGGTCGCAGGGCCGCCGGCGGTGCTCGAGGACCTCGCCTACCTGTCCCGCGGCTTCCTCGCCCTCTTCCAGAGCACCGGCGAGGAGCGCTGGCTCGAAGAGGCCGAGGCCCTGGCGCGGATCCTGCTCGAGGACTACCGCGACCTCGAGACCGGCGTCTTCTTCGACACCGATGGCCGCGATACGACGGTCCTGCACCGGCGGCAGAGCCCCTGGGACGGCGCCACCCCGGCGGCAAACGCCGTCGCCCTCGAGAGCCTCTTCCTGCTCTACGAGTTCACGGGCGACGCCGCCTGGGAAGAGGCCGCCGAGCAGGGACTCGCCACCCTGCTCCCCCTGGTGGAGCGGAGTCCCCGCGCCTTCGCCTCGACCCTGCGCGTCCTGGCGCATGCGCTGCAACCGCCGCCGGTCGCGGTCGTCGTCGGCAGCGGCCCCGGCACCCTCGAACCCTGGCGGCGCGCCCTGCACGCGCCTGGGGTTCCCTTCACGATCCCGGTCCTGCGCGAGAAGGCGGCCCCGGACTCGGCGCTCTCCCTCTTCACCGGCCGTACGAGCGGCGAGCACCCGGCCGCCCTCTACCTCTGCCAGGGCGGAACCTGTCTCCCCCCCGAGCCCGACCCCGCCCGCCTGCAGGAAACCCTCGCCGCCTTCGGCCGCTGAGGGAACGGCGCTCGTCTGGCCGAGAGAACCGCTCTCGTCGCGGTCCAGGAAGCACCGGTCGAGGCCGGCAAGTGCTGGGGGCAGCACGCAGGAAGACGCCAGAAGGCGCAAGCGAACCGCGGCAAGACCGGAGAGACGGCGCACGGCGCGAAGCTCGCGCGCAGGAAGCGCCCGCTTCAGGCCCCCGGGCCCCGGCTCAGTCCCGGATGCGCAGGGCGACGGCGTTGGTGGCGCGCTTGCTGCCCTCGGCGTACTCGACAGCCTGGAGCCAGGCCATGCGGCCGGCGGCGTCGGCGGGGATCTGGACCACAAAGCGCGCCTCGCCAAGGGCGCCGGCCGCGACCTCCGCCAGGAGGAAGACCGGAGCGGCCAGGTCGAGTTCCAGACCGACCACCCGGGAGCGGCCGGGGCCCGAGGGCGAGTAGAGAAGGAAGACCTCGGCGTGGCTGCGGATGCCGTCCACAAGGAGTTCCGCGGTGCCGCCGGCACGCAGGGTCGCCGGCAGCAGGGTCGGTTCCCGGGCCTCGCCCGGCAGGCGCAGGACGGCGATGCGCCCTGCCCCGGCCTCGCCGCCCCAGGCCAGGATCTCCGGCCGGCGATCGCGGTCCACGTCGGCCAGGGCCAGGCCGGCGGGCTCGAAGCCCAGGGCAACGGGCTCCTCCTGGACGAAGCGGCCGCGCCGGCCGCGCAGGATCATCAGGGAGTCGGCGCCGGCCCGCCCCAGGAGGAGATCCATCTGGCCGTCGCGGTCCAGGTCGGCGAAGCGCGCCTCGTGCCAGGGTGGGATCTCCGCGGCGGGCCGGGCAGTGGCGAAGGCGCCGGCGCCGAGGCCCTCGGCGAGGAACAGGGCCGGCGGCGAGGCGGTGAGGACCAGGAGGTCCTCCACGCCGTCGCCGGTCCCGTCCAGGAGGGCAAGGCGGTCGGCGGCCACGGGAAGGTCGAGACGGCCCGCGGCGGAAGGTTCCGGGGAACCGGCGCTGAGGAGGATCTCGACACCGTCTCCGGTCCCGAGGACAAGGTCCTGGAAGCCGTCGCCGTCCAGATCCTCGACAAGGAGGCTGCGCAGGCCCTCGGCGGTCTCCCGCGGCCGCAGGGGACGGAAGGCGGCGGCGCCGGCACCCTGGAAGAGGAGCAGACGCCCGCGGGCATCCAGGACCAGGAGATCCCGGAGACCGTCGCCGTCGAGGTCCAGGGCCTCCAGGCGCTGGGGCCGGGCATCCCCGGGCAGCGCGAGGGGTTCGGCGGGCAGCCACTCGCCGGTGGCCGTGCGCAGCCAGGGGGTCAGGACGGGCTCGGGCCGGCTGCGGCCGAGGAGGAGGTCCAGATCGCCATCCCCGTCCAGATCGGCGACCAGGCGCAAGGCCGGGTCCGAGGCCGCCGGCCCCAGGTCGGCGGACGGATCGAAGCTTCCGTCGCCGCGGCCGAGGAGGATCCAGAGCTGCTGGCCGTCCCCGGTCAGGAGATCCGGAGCGCCGTCTCCATCCAGATCCCCGGCCAGGACGCGGTCGGGAGGCGCGGGGAGCTCCAGGAGCGTGCCCGGCTCCAGGACGGGAGCGCCCTCCGCGCCGCCTCCACCGGGCGTGGCGCAGACGGCGGGCAGGAGGAGGCCGAGCCAGGGTCCGGACACCATGCCCCTCTTTCGGCCGGGAACCTCTCCGGACTTGGGGCCCCCTGCTCCGGAGGACAGGCACCCCGGAGACCGGCGCTGCGGATCCGCGGAGCCCAGGCGGAAGGCGATCCCGGCCCCTGACCGAAATCCTTTCTGAGTCTGGTCTTCCGGGAAGAGCCAGAAGGGGCCTTCTGGCTTCCCGCAAGGCTGCCCGGCCTCGGCCTGCCACAAAAGGGCAATCGTAAGAAACCGACTCGGTGGACATTCCCCGACGAAAACCGGCCACGGGGGTGGTTCCAGCGGCCTGCCGCGCCCCTAGACTTCCCGGCGCTCCAGCGGGCTCCCCGCGGCGGAGCGGATCTCTCCCAGCCCTGAGCCCGCACTTCGTGCTCCGGCAGCCCACCCGGCCGGAGCCGGCCGCAGCGAACCGAGTCTCACCATCCCCAACCCATCCCCACGTACTCGGACGGTTCCCCACGCCGTGCTGCGGTGTGCACCGGAACGCCGGCGAAGCGCATCCCCCGCCTCGCCGGCGTTCGTCTTCTTGCCCTGGAATACAAGGCTCAGGGCTGGTCCGGCTCCAGGTCGAGGCGGCGATACTCCTCCAGGGCCTCGGGGTTCGCCAGGGCCTCGGTGTTGCGGACCGGCCGCCCGTGGATCACCTCACGCACGGCAATCTCGGAGATCTTGCCGCTCCGGGTCCGCGGAATGTCCTGGACCGCCCGGATCACCGCCGGGACATGGCGTGGGGAAGTGTTCTCGCGGATGCGGCGGCGGATGCGGGAGGCGAGACCGGCGTCCAGCTCCACCCCCGGACGCAGGCGCAGGAACAGGCAGACCCGCTGATCACCGTCGCCGGTGTCCCGGCCCACCACCACCGCCTCCTCGACCTCCTCGAAGAGCTCCACCTGGCGGTAGATCTCGGCGGTGCCGATGCGCACGCCGCCGGGGTTCAGGGTGGCGTCGCTGCGGCCGTAGATGATCATCCCGCCCCGGGGCGTGAGCTCTGCCCAGTCGCCGTGGCACCAGACGCCCGGGAAGCGCTCGAAGTAGGCCGAGCGGTAGCGGCGGCCGTCCGGGTCCCTCCAGAAGCCGACCGGCATGGAAGGGAAGGGAGCCGTGCAGACCAGTTCGCCGGGCCGGCCGACCACGCTCCGCCCCTCCTCGTCGAAGACCTCGACCTGCATGCCCAGACCGCGGCACTGGATCTCGCCGCGGTACACCGGAAGGATCGGACAACCCAGGACGAAGCAGCTGACGATGTCCGTTCCGCCGGAGATGGAAGCGAGCAGGAGGTCGCGCTTCACCGCCTCGTAGACCCAGTCGAAGGTCTCCGCGACCAGGGGCGAACCGGTGGAGCAGATCGCCCGCAAGGCACTCAGATCGTGGCTCTCGCCGGGCCGCAGGCCGGACTTCTTGACCGCGTCCAGGTACTTCGCCGAGGTGCCGAAGACCTCCATGTCCTCGTCGCGGGCGAAATCCCAGAGGGCCTCAGGCCCGGGATGGAAGGGATTGCCGTCGTAGAGCAGGAGCACCGCGCCGCTGGCGAGACCCGAGACCAGCCAGTTCCACATCATCCAGCCCAGGGTGGTGAAGTAGAAAAGGCGCGTGCCCGGCCGCACATCGGTATGCAGGCGGTGCTCCTTCAAGTGCTGCAGCAGGGTTCCACCGGCACCGTGGACGATGCACTTCGGCTTCCCGGTCGTCCCCGAGCTGAAGAGGATGTAGAGAGGGTGGTCGAAGGAGAAGAGCGGGAAGTCGGGCTCCCGCTCCGGCGCGCCGGTCAGCCAGTCCTCCCACCAGACCGCGCCGGGGATCCCGGCGAGGTCCTCGCGATGGCCGGTGAAGCGCAGGACCACCGTGCGGCCGACCGTGGGCAGGCCTTCACGCACCTGCCGGACCTTGTCCAGGCCGTCGTGGACGCGGCCCTTGTAGAAGTAGCCGTCCACCGCCAGGAAGACCTTCGGTTCGATCTGGCCGAAACGGTCGAGGACGCCGGCAGCGCCGAAGTCCGGGGAGCAGGAGGACCAGACCGCTCCCAGGCTGGCCGTGGCGAGCATGGCGGCCACGGCCTCGGGCACATTGGGCAGGAAGGCGGCGACGCGGTCCCCGGGGCCGACGCCGGCCTCGCGGAGCAGCGCCTGCAGCCGGCCCACGAGGAGGCGCAGTTCGGCGCGGCTCCACTCCACCCGCCGGCCGTCCTCGCCGCGGAACACGAGGGCCGCCCCCTCGAAGTCCGGCCGCAGGAGGTTCTCGGCGAAGTTCAGTCGCGCCTCGGGAAACCACTTCGCTCCGGGCATGGCCTCGCGGTCGCGGAGCACCTCGCCTCCGGGTTCGCCGAGGACCCCGCAGAACTCCCAGAGGGAGCCCCAGAAGTCCTCGCGCCGGTCCACGGACCAGGCGTGGAGCTCGGCGTAGGAACCGGGGGCCGGGCCGCCGCGGGCGGCCAGCCACTCCTGGAAGGCGCGCATTCGGGAGGCCGCCACCCGCTCCGGCGAGGGCTCCCAGAGCACCGGAACCGCCGTCTTCTCCGTCATGCCGCCTATCCTAGGCGCCGTGGAGCCGCCCCGCTTCCAGCTCTGCCTGGTCCTGACGCGTTCCCTCTGCCGGCGGCCGCCGGAAGAGGTGGTGGAGGGGGCGGTGGCGGGCGGCGCCGACGCCGTCCAGCTGCGCGAGAAGGAGGAGACGCCGGCCGGCCGCTACGCCTGGGGGCGCCGGCTGCAGGCCCTCTGCCGCCGTCTCGGGGTGCCCCTGATCGTCAACGACGATCTCGAGGTGGCCGTGGCGCTCGGCGCCGAGGGGCTGCATCTCGGCCAGGAGGACCTGCATCCTGCCGACGCCCGCCTCCTCCTGGGCCAGGAGCGCTGGATCGGCTGGAGCACCCACGATCTGGAGCAGGCCGAGGAGGCCGCCGAGACCGGGGCCGACTACGCCGGCTTCGGCCCGGTCTTCGCCACCGGGACCAAGGCCGGGGCCGGGCGGCCGCGGGGGCCCCAGGCCCTGCTCGCGGCCCGCGCCGTGGCGCGGGTGCCGCTTCTGGCCATCGGCGGCATCCGCCCCGGCAACGCCGGCCTGGTCCCGCGGGGTGTCGGCCTTGCAGTCTCCTCGGCGCTCTGCGCCGCGGAGGATCCCGAGGCCGTGGCCCGGGCGCTGTGCGCCAGCCGGGAACCGCCGTCCCCGCACGCCGATCCCCGGGGGGCCGGCCGGTAAGGGCCGACCTTCGGCTCCGGGCGCCCTCCTTTCCCGTAGGCTGGGGCGGCGGCATCCGCCAGGCGCCGCCCGTCTCTGCTCTCCCCGCTTTCCCGCCCAGCACCGAGGTTCCCCCCGTGGGTGTCAGCCGACGCGACTTCCTGGCCGGCTCGGCGGCGGCCGCCGCCGTGCCGCCCTTCCGCTCTGCCCCCGGCCCCGCCACCGAGGAAACCAGCCCGGTCCTCGGACCCGGCGCCGCCCCTCTGATCCTGCGCGTGGACGGCAAGGAGATCGAGGTCCGGGCCGAGCCCCGGACCACGCTCCTCGAGGCCCTACGCTGGCAGGCCGGCCGGAGCGGCGTCAAGCAGGTCTGCGACCGCGGAGCCTGCGGCGCCTGCACGGTGCTTCTGGACGGGCGGCCCGTGGTCTCTTGCATGACCCTGGCGGTGGACGCCGCCGGCCACGAGGTCACGACCGTCCACGGGCTCGGCACGCCCGAAGCACCCGGCCGGGTTCAGCAGGCCTTCATCGAGCACGACGCGGTGCAGTGTGGCTACTGCATCCCCGGCTTCGTCACCTCCATCGAGGCCGCCATCCGCCGCAACCCGGCCGCGGATCTGGAGGAACTGAAGCGCGCCGTCGCCGGCAACCTGTGCCGCTGCGGCACCTACAACAAGGTCTTCGAGGCGGCCCTGCGCGCAAGCGGCCACGCCGTTCCTGCCGGCTTCCCGGAGCTCAACGCCCCGGCCTGCGTGGAGAACGAAGCGCCGCGGGTGGACGCGCCCGAGAAGATCTGCGGGACAGCGGTGTACGGCGCCGACCACACGGCGCCGGGTCTCCTCTTCGCCGCCCATGTCCTCTGCCCCTGGAGCAGCGCCACCCTGAAGTCCGCGGACCTGGAAACCGTGCGCCGGCTGCCGGGGGTCGTCGAGGCCGAGGTCGAGGTCGGCGGCCGCTTCGAGTACTGCGGCGCGCCGGCCGGACATGTCTGCGCCGAGTCGCCGGCGGCCCTGCGCGACGCCCTCACGGCCCTCGACCTCCAGTGGGAGCCCGAGCTCGTCGTCAACGATCCGCTGGGCCAGCACGAGGAGCAGTTCGGGCCCTTCCCGCCGCCGAGGGAGAGCCTCACCGAGACCGAGGAGGGACGCCGCGCCGAGGCGGCCCTGGAGGACGCCGCGGTCGTGGTCGAGGCCGCCTACGCCACTCAGATCCAGAACCACAACCCCCTGGAGCCCCACGGCGCCCTGGTGGATCCGACCGTCGAGCCCGCCGAGGCCTGGGTCTCGACCCAGGGGACCTTCACCTGCACGGGCCTCGGCCGGCGCCTGGGGAAGGAGACCGTGGTCCGCTGCGAGTTCGTCGGCGGCGGCTTCGGCTCCAAGTTCGGGCCCGGTCGGGAAGGGGCCCTGGCCGCCGAGATCGCCGCCCGCACGGGACGCCCGGTGCGGGTCTTCAACGACCGCGAGGCCGAGCAGCTGGACGCCGGCAACCGGCCGGGAAGCCTGCAGTGGATGCGTATCGGCGCCGACGCCGAGGGCCGCCTCCTCGGCGGCCAGGTCTACACCGCCGGCATCGTCGGCATCGGCCGCCGCGGAGGGGTCAGCAACCCGGCCTGGTACGACTGGGGGACGATCCACCGCAAGCACGTGGACGTTCGCGGCCACCACTCGCCGCCGCGGGCCTTCCGTGCGCCCGGCCGGCCCCAGGGAACCTTCGCCTGCGACTCGATGATGGACGAGCTGGCTGAGGCCCTGGGCATGGACCCCATCGAGATCCGGCTGCGCAACGATCCGAGTGAAGTGCGCCGGGCCATGTACCGGACCGGTGCCGAGGCCTTCGGCTGGGAGCAGCGCCGGCCCACGGGTAGCCAGAAGGGACGTCTGCGCCGCGGCATGGGGGTCGGTGTCTGCGACTGGGGCAACGCCCCGGGCCGCTGCCGGGTGCGGGTCGTCGCCCGCCCGGACGGGAGCGTGGACCTCTACAGCGGCACCCAGGACATCGGGCAGGGGCAACGCACGGTGATCGCCGACCTGGCGGCACGGCAGCTGCGCATCTCGCGCGAACGGGTGCGGGTCCACCTCGGCGACAGCCAGCTGCCCAATGGGCCTGCGAGCGGCGGTTCCGTCACGGCCCGCTCGACGGCGCCGGCGGTGATGGATGCCTGCGAGCGTCTCCTGGAAAAGTTCCCCGTTCCCCTCGGCCGCAACGGCGGTGACGACGCCTGGGAGGCGGCCTGCCGCGACCTCCCCGAGGAGGGGCTGGAGGCCTCCGGCCGCGCGGATGAACGGTACTGGGGCACGGGCGGCAGTGAGGGCGTTCAGTTCGCCGAGGTCGAAGTGGACACCGAGACCGGCGTCGTCCGTGTCCTGCGGGTCTATGCCCTGCAGGCCTGCGGGCTCGTCGTGAACCGCCTGGCCGCCGAGAACCAGGTGATCGGCGGCGTCCTCCAGGGCATCAGCTATGCCCTCTTCGAGGATCGCCTTGCCGACCCGGTCTACGGCTACCAGTTGAACGCCGATCTTCTGCACTACAAGATCCTCGGCGCTCTGGACGTGCCGGAGATCACGGTGCACCTGTGGCCGGGGCCGGAGGGGGCCGGGGTGCGTTCCCTCGGGGAGCCACCCACCATCCCCACCTCGGCGGCGGTCGGGAACGCCGTGGCCAACGCCACCGGCGCCCGCGTCCGCAGCCTCCCCATCACCCCACGGCGGGTCCTTGAGGCCCTGGAGGAGCAGGCATGAGGCGCTTCGAGTACCGCATCGCCGCGGGTCTCGACGAGGCCCTGGCCGCCGCCAGCAGACCGGGGACCGTCCTCAAGGCCGGGGGCGTGGATCTCCTGGACCGCATGAAGGAGGGAATCGAGCGGCCGGCGCTGGTCGTCGGCCTGCAGCAGGTCCTCCCGGCCGGCGTCGCCGAGGAAGGCGGCGGCCTGGTCCTGGGAGCGGGCACGACCCTGGCGGAACTGGAGCGCTCTCCGCTGCTGCGCGAACGGGCGCCGGCCCTGGCCCGGGCCGCCGGCGAGGCCGCGACGCCACAGATCCGGGAGATGGCGACCCTCGGCGGCAATCTGCTGCAGATGCCGCGCTGCCTGTATCTGCGCAGCCGCCACTATCCCTGTGAGGCCACCGACCCAGGCGGCGGCTGCCCGGCCCGGGAGGGCGAGCACGAGACGCATGCTCTCTTCGAGAACGAGGGCTGCTCGGCGGTGCATCCCTCGAACGTCGCGCCGGCGCTCCTGGCCCTGGAGGCCGAGGCCGAAGTGGCGGGACCCGGCGGCGGGCGGCATGTGGGGCTGGCGGCCTGGCTCGGGGCCGGGGCGGAGGAAGGCGGCCGACGGCCGGGAGAGATCCTCCTGGGTCTGCGCCTGCCCGGGCGGGCACTCGGAGACCGCTGCGCCCACGCCGAAGTGCGGGCCAGGCAGAGCTTCGACTGGCCGCTGGCCATGGCCGCAGCCAACTTCAACCTGGAGCAGCCGCGGCTGGTCCTCGGCGCGGTGGCGCCCCGGCCCTGGCCGGTGGCGGCTCCGGAGCTCCTGCGGGAGATCCGGGAGCGTGGTCCCGAGGCAGAGCTCCTGGAGCGGCTGGTGACCCGCGCCGCCGCCGGCGCGACGCCTCTGCCGGGCAACGCCTGGCGCCTGCGGCTGCTGCGTGCGGCCGCCCGCCGTGCCGTCCTCCAGGCCCTCCACGTTGCCGAGGAAACATGGTAGAGCGCCCGCTTCGCTTCGTTCCGGCCTGCGTCCATCTGCAGACCAAGACCCGCTTCTACCGGCCCGAGGACCAGGACCAGCCGCCGGGGTGGATCGCCGACAGCGAGACGCTGAGCTACTGGTGCGGGAAGACCGAGGACCATGTCGGCCCGGATCGGGACGGCTGCGACCCGGACTCCTGCCAGGCCGGCCGGGCCTGCTACGAGGCGCCCCGGATCGGCGTCTGAGGCGGCTCGCGGGACGGTAGGAGGGCAGGCCGGAAGCGGCCGGGTTCCCCCGGGGAGCTCCCCGGCCGCAGGCGGCGGTACCGAGGCGGCCCGCAGGCCGCGGCCGTGGGGCGGCTGGAGCCTTCCCGGCCGGCCCTGGA
>JALUUN010000144.1 GCA_027021325.1 Planctomycetota bacterium | reverse complement strand
TCCGGACCGGCGCTACACCTACGAGTTCGCCGCCGATGGCCGGAGCTTCCACTTCCAGAACGACCACTACGGCGGAGGCGGGTACCGCTACGAGATGGACGCCGACTACCGGCGCGCGCCGCTGGACCTGCCCGCGGACCTGCGCGTCCGCCGGCTCCGAGGCGACGACGTCCTGGAGCGCTATACCGGCGCCTTCGAGGGCCGGCCGGAGGGCTTCAGCCGCGGGCGGTTGCTGTTCGGCGACTGGCTGCTCCTGGAGACCGAAGGCGGCCACGCCGTCGCCGAGGAGCGGAGCCTCGGTCGCGGCCTGCGCCTTTGGTGGTGGCGGGCCGGCGAGCCCCTGGCCCGCTTTCACGGGCGGGAGAAGGGGCGCTCCGTGGTCTGGACCGAGGAGGGCGGCGCCGGCCGCCTGCGCATCGACCGCCTGCTCCCCCGCGGCTGGTCCACGGTCCTGCAGGACGCCTCGGGCCGGGTCCTCGAGCCGCGCCGGGACTATCTGGAGGCCGCCGGCGCACGCTGAACGCCCGCTTGCGGGGCGCGCCGAAGGTCCGCCGCCGGGCTGCGCGGAACCCCGCGCCGCCTTGCGCACGGAGGCTCGGCCGCCACGCGGCGCGGCCGCAGAGGCCCGGCGCCGCCTAGGATGCGCGGCATGAGCCTGCGTGCGATCCTCCTGCTGCCGTTCCTGGCCGCCGCGGCCGCCGCCCAGGATCCCTTCCAGAGCGCCTGGGAAGGCCAGGCGGACCGGGTCTGGATCGGCCCCGAGTACCACGCCAACCGCCTTCAGGACTGGCGCCTGCGGGGCGGGCGCGTCGAATGCCTGGCACGCGGCCCGCGGCTGCGCTGGCGGACCCTGCACCTGCTGTCCCGAGAGGTCCGCTCCGGCGCCGGCGATCTCGTGGTCCTGGCCCGTGTCGGGCGGGCGCCCGAGGGCGAGCCCCGGGGTGACGGCGCCGCCGGTTTCCTGGTCGGCGCCGGCGGCGGGCGCATGGAGCCCCGCGCCGCCGCCCTGGTCCACCACTGGGCCGGCGAGGGCGGCGGCCTGCTCGCCGGCCTGCGGGCCGACGGCACCCTCTTCCTCCTGGACCACGAAGGGCCCGAACCCGCCTTCCACGAGGAAGCGGCCCTGGCCCGGCCGGAACTCCTGGACGCCGAGGAGGGCGTTCTCCTGGTCCTCTTCGCTCGCTCCCTGAACGCCCGCGACGCCTTTCTCTCCCTGACCGCCCTGGTCCCGGGGAGCGAGGAGCCTCTGGGGGAGGTCTCCCTGCGGCTCCCGGCGCGGCGCCTGGCCGGCAACCTGGCCCTGGCCGCCGATCCGGGGACGACGCCGGCGGCGGCGGGCGGCCACGGCTGGTGGTTCCGGGACTGGCGCGCCCGGGGCAGCCTCCTGCGCCCCCGGGAACTCTCCTTCGGCCCCCTGGCCGGCGCCGCCTACACGGTCTCCCGCGGCGTCCTGAAGCTCAATGCCTGGCTCACCCCCATCGGCGAGGAAGACCCCGGCGTCGTCGAACTGTGGCTGGAGGCGCCCGGCGGCGGCCTGGAGCGGGCCGCCACCGCCCCCGTGGAGCGGCCCTCCTTCACCGCCCTGTTTCGGATCCCCGGCTGGGAGGCCTCGCGGGACCTGCGTTTCGAACTGCGCACGCGCCTGAAGGGGGACGCGCGCGAGCATCGCTTCTCCGGCCGCATCCGCCGCGACCCCGCCGGCGAGGGGGAACTGGTCCTGGCGGCCTTCTCCTGCAACCACAACAACTCCCACCGCCTGGGTGTTCCCTGGCGCGGCGACCCCACCGCCCCGATCAACCGCTGGACCGAACAGGTCTGGTTTCCCCACGCCGACCTGACGGAACGGGTCGCGAAGCAGGATCCCGATCTCCTGTTCTTTGCCGGTGACCAGATCTACGAGGGCAAGGGTCCGACCTTCGCCGACTTCCAGCACCTCGAACTGGACTATCTCTACAAGTGGTACCTCTGGGTCTGGGCCTTCCGCGACCTGGTCCGGGACCGCCCCACGGTCGTCATTCCCGACGACCACGACGTGTACCAGGGCAACCTCTGGGGCGAGGGCGGGCGGCCGGCCCGGCGCGACCACTTCGGCGGCTACGTCCGGCCGGCCTCCTTCGTGAAGATGGTCGAGCGCACCCAGACCGCCCACTTGCCCGACCCCGTGGACCCCGAGCCCATCGAGCAGGGCATCGGGGTGTGGTTCACCGACCTGGTCTGGGGCCGGGTCGGCTTCGCGCTCCTGGAGGACCGGAAGTTCAAGTGGGGGCCCGCCGGGAAGGGACTGCCGGCCACGGGCACGAAGCGCCCCGACCACGTCCTGGACCCGGACTTTCCCATGGCGAGCCTGGATCTGCCGGAGGCCGAGCTTCTCGGGCCGCGGCAGGAGGCCTTTCTGGAGCGCTGGGCGCGGGACTGGGAGGGCCAGGACCTGAAGGCTGCTCTCTCGCAGACCCCCTTCGCCGGCCTCGCCACCCATCACGGCCCGCGCCTGGAGTACCTGCGGGCGGACCTGGACAGCAACGGCTGGCCGCCCCGGGCCCGGGACCGGGCCGTGGATCTCCTGCGCCGCGCCTTCGCCGTCCACATCTCCGGCGACCAGCACCTCTCGACCCTGGTGCACCTGGGGATCGAGGAGCATGAGGATGCCATCTGGTCCTTCGTGACCCCCGCCATCGCCAACTTCTACCCGCGCGCCTGGTGGCCGCGGGCCGACGGCGAGGGGCGGCAGCCCGGCCAGCCCTTCTGGCTGGGCCGCCACCGCGACGGTTTCGGCCACCCGGTCACGGTCCACGCCGTCGCCAATCCCGGCTGCCCTTCCGGCCACGAGCCGGCAGATCTCTACGACGGGATGGCCGGCTGGGGGATCGTCCGCTTCGACACCCGGCGGCGGACCATCACCTTCGAGGCCTGGCCGCGCTACGCCGACCCGGCACAGGATCGCCCCTGGCCGGGCTGGCCGCATACGGTGAGCGTCCTGGACAACGAGGGACGGAAGCCGGCGGG
>JALUUN010000143.1 GCA_027021325.1 Planctomycetota bacterium | reverse complement strand
GAGTCAGCCCCCGGGCGGTGTTTTTCAGCGGCCTGCTAGAGTTCCTTCTCGACGGTCAGCTCCCGCTCCGGCAGGAAACGCCCGCTCTGCAGGAGATCGGGGCTCAGGTGCAGCACCCCCGCCGGCGGCTCCTCGCCCTGGTCGCGCAGCCAGGCGTGGGTCGAGCGCAGGCCGCCGAGCCACCAGCGTGCGTCGCAGACATAGACCAGATCGCCGGGCCGGGCAGCGAGACGCTCCTGGTCGGCGGCAGCGGCCCGCACCGAAGACGGCGGCAGGGCGGGATCCACGGCAAAGCGTCGGCGCAGGCGCTCGCCCGCGGCGTCGTTGGGCTCCCCGCCCTTGAACAGCCGCCGTGCCGCCTCCAGGGTGCGCAGGGTCAGGCCCTGGACCTCGGTCTCGGGGCGCGGGCGCGTCACCAGGCTCAGGCCGATGCCGACGCCGAAGCAGGCCAGGAGGTTGTAGAGGGCGCGAATGTACTTGTAGGGCGTCCCTTCGGGATCCTCGGGAAGGGCGATGCCGTGGCTCAGAGGGCCGATCAGGGTCTCGGGGAAGGCATTGCCCAGGAGCATGAGGAAGGGCCCGGCCAGGAACACCGCCACCGCCGCCGGCGTCGTGAAGCGGCGCCAGAAGATGCCCAGGAAGACGACGGTCACCAGGGGCGGTGTGGCCGTGGCGTGGAACACGCCGTGAGCCACATAGAGATTCTCGAAACGGGCGAAGAAGAAGGCCGCGGCCACACCGGTCAGGGTCGCCAGGGCGGAGAGCAGCATGGCTGCACGCAGGTAGTGCCGGTCCGTCCGGCCGCGCAGGATCGGCCGGTACACGTCGTTGATGGCGACCGCCGCCACGGCGTTGACCAGGGTGTCCACGGTGCTCATCAGGGCGGCCGTCACCGCCGCCACGAAGAAGCCGAAGCCCGCCGGACTGCTGACGATGCTGGCGACGCGGGTAAAGACGTCGTCCGCCGGCGTGTCCGGCGGCAGGAGGTCGGGACGGGTCACGCTGATGGCGCGGCCGATCCAGCCCGCCCCGGAGACCGCCACCGCCGCGAGCGGCAGGGCGACCAGGACGTTGAAGGCCGCCGCCTTGCGCCCCTCCTGCACCGAGCGGCAGGCCAGGAAGCGCATGATCAGGCCCTGGTTGAGGAACAGGAAGCCGATGGAGCCGGCGATGGCGTCCTGCCAGAAGATGCCGACGAAGTTGAACTCCGAAGGCTCACGGAAATCGGCGAGGGGCAGTTTGAACTCCGCCGGCAGGGCGTTCCAGAAGACGTCCAGACCGCCCAGCCAGTCGAGTCCCAGGACCACCAGGAGAAGGCCGGCGAAGAGCAGGAGCAGGCCCTGCAGGAGGTCGGTGAAGATCACCGCCGTCTGGCCGCCGAAGGTGATGTAGACTCCGGCGACCCCGGCCAGCAGCCAGATCAGGCCGGCCTGGGACCAGCCATGGGGCGCGAGAACCGGCGCCAGGGTGCGCGCCATGGTCAGGAAGCCGATCCCGATGTAGCCGAGCATGTAGACCAGGATCGAGAGGGTGGCGAGAATCCGGGTGAGGCGGTTGAAGCGGCGCTCGAAGTATTCCGGGATGGACTGGATGCCCATGAAGTAGACGATGGGCAGCCAGCCGAAGAGGAACAGCGGCATGAAGAACCAATCGTTCATGTACGCCATGGTCGAGCTGAAGCCATGGCGGAAGCCCATGCCGCTGTACTTGTTGAAGGAATGGCTGCCGACGCCGGTAGCAACGATGGAGATCGTGATCAGCCACCAGGAGAAACGCCGTCCGCCGAAGAAGAAGTCCTGGGTCGTGCGGTTGAAGCGCGCGAACCAGGCGCCGAAGGCCAGGACCATCCCGAAGTAGCCGAGCAGGATGGCCCAGAAGACCGGATTCGAGGCCGCCGCGCCGGCGGCGTCGCCCGCCGGGACCGGGGGGCCGTGCTGGAGGAGAAGGAACGGCCTCACGGCCCTGCCTCCCCCGCCGCCGAAGCCAGGGCCGCCAGGATCAGGGCCAGATGCAGCAGGGCGTAGCCGAGGTAGCCTCCGACCAGGATCCGGATCCAACGGCGGTCCCGGGGGCGGCGCGGGTCGCAGGCCCCGGTGCGCAGGACCAGGACCAGGCCGGCGGCAAACAGGACCCCGCCCGCGCCGTAGAGGTAGATCCAGGGGAGCCAGACGCGCTCGAAGTCCATGGCCAAGCCGGCGGGCGGAGCCTCAAGCGGGGGCGCGCGGGCGCAGCCCCTGGAGCATCCGCGGCAGGGAGGTGACGTGGGGCACGAGGGCGTCCAGGCGGTCCAGGCCCGGGCCGGCGGCGGCGCGCACCCAGTCCGGAGTCTCCGGCCGCTCGACGAGGACCGCCCGCCGGGGCGCTTCCTCCCGGCCCTCGGCGCGCAGGTGCAGAGGAAGCGCCAGGTCCAGGCTCAGGACGTCCCCGAGCACCAGATCCGGCTGCTCCCGCTCCAGGATCGCCCGATAGCGGGGCCGGTCCACTCGCACCGGCCGGCCGCCGAAGCGGCGCCGGCAGGGCTCCTCGCCCAGCCACTGCTTGCCGGCCCGCCCATAGACCCGCAGGGGCCGGGAGCCGGCTTCGGTCTCGCGGGCGTCGTCGACGCGGAGGCCGTGCTCGGCGAACCAGGCCTGCACCTTCTCGGCGGGCGCGTTCGTGGCGAAGGTCACACGCACCCCCTCCCGGGCCAGCCAGTCCAGGAGACGCCCGGCGCCCCGGGTCAGGTCGTGGGGATACCGGCGCCGGAACCAGGCGCAGGTCTCGTGGTAGCAGGCGTCGAAGAAGGCACTGACGGCGGGCCAGGCAGCGAGGACCGCATCCCGGAGCTCGGCCGTCTCCTCGTCCTCGCCGCGGGCGAGGATCTCTCCCACCGCCGCCGGCAGCCCGAAGAAGTCCTCGTCCAGATAGGAGGTGAGTTCACCGCCGATCCTCCAGCCATGGACCTCGGGTTCGGAACGCGCCCGGCCGGCGAGGCGGTCGTAGAGACGGCCGACGCGTTCCACGGGCCAGGCGGAGAGCTTCGCCAGCCGGCGCAGGACCTCGGCCCGGACCGCGTCCAGCTCCCGCTCGGGGTCGGTCCAGACGCCGTCGAAATCGCTGAGCACGTGCAGGCCGCGCACGGCCGGATTCTAGGAGAAACCTCCCTCCTTCCCGATCCAGCGGATCCCTTCTCCTTCCTTGAAGGAAGCCGCCATCCGGGCCTAGAATGCAGGAGCCATCGAGACGGGCGGAGGGACAGGCCCTGCGAAGCCCGGCCAACCTGGGAAGACCAAGGTGGCAAGGCCTGGCGCGCCACGGCGCGGACGATGGTGCCCGGTCCCCGAGGGCGGGTCAGGCGGCGCCGCCGGACCGAGAAAGCACTCCGTTGCAGGAAGCCCACCCGGCCGTGCCGATCCTGGAGGCTCTGGCCTCCGAGGCCCTGGTCCTGGACGGCGCCATGGGAACGCGTCTCGCCGAGGCCGGCCTGCCTTTCGGCGAGTGCTTCGACGCCGCCAATCTCGAGCGCCCCGACCTGGTGCGGCGGATCCACCACGAGTACCTGGAGGCCGGGGCCCGCGGCGTCCATACGAACACCTTCGGCGCCAATCGCTACCGCCTGGCCCGTCACCACCGCGAGAGCGATCTCGCCGCGATCCTGGAGGCGGGGGCCGCCCTGGCCCGGGAGGCCGCCGGCGGCCGGGCCTGGGTGCTCGGCTCCCTCGGTCCCCTCGGCGTCCCCATCGAGCCCCTCGGGCGCCTGGAGAAGGCCGAGGCGCGGGCCGCTTTCCGCGAGGCCGCTGCGATCCTCGCCCCCGGCGTGGACGCCCTCGCCCTGGAGACCTTCGGCAACCTGGACGAGCTCCTGGAGGCCCTCGCCGGCGTCCGCGAGGCCTGCGATCTCCCGGTCTTCGCCTACCTCTCCGTGGACGCCTCCGGACGGACCCTGCACGGCGCCCAGGCGGAGATGTGTGCCCGCGCCCTGGACCGCGCCGGGGCCGAGGTCATCGGCCTGAACTGCTCGACCGGCCCGCGGGCGGTCCTGGACACCGCCCTGCGCATGATGGAATGGACCTCGAAGCCCCTGGCAGCGCGGCCCAACGCCGGCATCCCTCGGGAGGTGGAAGGCCGGATCTTCTACGAGAACAACGCCGACTGGTTTGCGCGCTTCGCCCGCCGCTTCCTCCAGGCCGGCGGGCGGGTGCTGGGCGGCTGCTGCGGGACCACCCCCGAGCATGTGCGCGCCATGGTCCGCGCCGCCCGGGCGGTGCACGTTCAGGAGCGCAGTGCAGCGCCGCCTCCCGCTGCGGAGAGCGAGGCGCGGCCGCGGCCGCTCCGGCCCCTGCCCCTGGAGGAACGCAGCCGCTTCGGGCGCCTCCTGGCCACGAGTGCCTGCCCTGTGAGCGTGGAACTCGTGCCGCCGCGCACTCCCGATACCTCGCGGCTGGTGCAGGCGGCGCGCCGCATCCTGGACGGGGGCGCCGACCTCATCAACCTGCCCGACGGCCCGCGCGCCTCGGCCCGGGTCAGCAACCTCGCCGCCGCCGTGATCCTGGAGCGCGAGACCGGAGCCGAGACCCTGCTCCACTTCTGCTGCCGGGACCGCAACCTCCTGGGCATGCAATCCGATCTCATGGGCGCCGCCGCCCTCGGGCTGCGCAACCTCCTGGTGGTCACCGGCGACCCCCCCTACCAGGGCAACTACCCCGACGTCACGGCGGTCTTCGACGTGGACTCCATCGGGCTGTGCAACATCCTCGACCAGCTCAACCACGGCCTGGACATCGGCGGCAACGAGATCGGCGCCCAGACCCACTTCGTGTACGGCGGCGCCCTGAACCACACGGCCCTGGATCCCGAGCGCGAGGTCTCGCGCCTCGGCTGGAAGATCCGTGCCGGCGTGCAGTTCCTGATCACCCAGCCGGTCTTCGACCGTGCAGCCCTGGAGACCTTCCTGGAACGCTGCCGCGCGGAGCTGGAGCTGCCCCTGCCGCCGGTGCTGGCCGGCATCTGGCCTCTGCGCAGCCTGCGCAACGCCGAGTTCCTGGCCGCCGAGGTCCCCGGCGTCTCCGTACCGGAGGAGGTCCTCGAGCGCATCCACCGCGCCGACCGCAAAGGCCGCGCCGCCGAGGAGGGAGTGGCCCTGGCCCGGGAACTCGTGCAGGCCCTGGCCGGAACCGTGCAGGGCTACCAGATCGCCGCCCCCTTCAATCGGCCGGAAGCAGCGGTGGAGGTCCTGCAGGCGGTGGCCGAGGTCCGCCCGGCGCGCACACGGGAGGCGCGGCCGTGAAGGGTCCCGCGGAGGAACGGCTGCGCGAAGTCCTGGCCCGGCGGATCCTGATCCTGGACGGGGCCATGGGGACGGTCCTCCAGGGCCACGGCCTGAGCGAGGAGGATTGGCGGGGCGAGCGCTTCCGCGAGCATCCGCGGCCGCTCCAGGGCAACCACGATCTCCTGGTCCTGACCCGGCCCGAACTCGTACGCCAGGCCCACGAGGCCTACCTGGAGGCCGGTGCCGACCTCCTCGAGACCGACACCTTCACCGCCACGAGCGTCAGCCAGGCGGACTACGGCACCGAGGACCTGGTGCGGGAGATCAACCGCGAGGCAGCGCGCCTGGCCCGCGAGGCGGCCGAGGTCTGGAGCCGCCGGACCCCGGATCGGCCGCGCTTCGTGGCCGGCTCTGTGGGTCCGACCAACCGCACCCTCAGCCTGTCGCCCCGGGTCGAGGACCCGGGCTGGCGGGACCTGGACTTCGACGCCCTGGAGGCGGCCTACGCCGAGCAGATCCGCGGCCTCCTGGAAGGAGGCGTGGACCTGCTCCTGATCGAGACGGTCTTCGACACCCTGAATGCCAAGGCGGCCCTGCACGCGGCACGGCAGGTCTTCGCGGAAACCGGCCGCGAGCTTCCCGTGGCAGTCTCGGGCACCATCACCGACCGCAGCGGCCGCACCCTCTCGGGTCAGACGGTGGAGGCTTTCTGGATCTCCATCGAGCCCTTCCGCCCGCTCTTCGTCGGCCTGAACTGTGCCCTGGGCGCCCGCGAACTCCGCCCCTGGGTGCGCGAACTTGCCCGCGTCGCCTCCTGCCCGGTCGCCGCCTACCCGAACGCCGGCCTGCCGAATGCCTTCGGCGGCTACGACGAGGCCCCCGGGGAAACCGCCTCGGTCCTGCGCGAGTTCGCCGAAGCCGGCCTCGTCAACCTGGTCGGCGGCTGCTGCGGGACCACCCCGGAGCACATCCGCGCCCTGGCCCGGGCCGTCGAGAACCTGCCGCCGCGGCCCCTGCCCGAGCCCTCGCGCCTGCCCCGTTTCAGCGGTCTGGAGCCCTGCATCGTCTTCCCGGACTCGAACCTGGTGGTCGTCGGGGAGCGCACCAACATCACCGGCTCGCCGCGCTTCGCCCGGGCGGTGCGCGACGGCGACCAGGAGGCGATGGTGGCGATCGCCCGCCAGCAGGCCGAGGCCGGGGCCCAGGTCCTCGACATCTGCATGGACGAGGGCATGCTCGACTCCGAGGCGCTCATGGTGCGCTTCCTGCGGCTCCTGGCCGCCGAGCCCGAAGTGGCACGCCTGCCCTTCATGCTCGACTCCAGCCGCTGGACGGTCCTCGAGGCCGGCCTGCGCAACGTCCAGGGCAAGGCCATCGTGAACTCCCTGAGCCTCAAGGACGGCGAGGAGGAGTTCCGGCGCCGGGCGGCCGTGGTCCGGGAGTTCGGAGCGGCGGCCGTGGTCATGGCCTTCGACGAGGAGGGCCAGGCGACGACCGCGGAGCGGAAGTTCGCCATCTGCGAGCGCGCCTGGAGAATCCTGACCGGCGATCTGGGCTTTCCGCCCGAGGACCTGATCTTCGATCCCAACGTCCTGACCATCGGCACCGGCATCGAGGAGCACGACCGCTATGCCCTGGAGTTCCTGGAGGCGACACGCCGGATCAAGGAGGACCTGCCCGGCGCCCTGGTCTCGGGCGGGATCAGCAACCTCTCCTTCGCCTTCCGCGGCCAGAACCGGCTGCGCTCGGCCCTGCACTCGGTCTTCCTCTACCACGCCCGGCGCGCCGGCCTCGACATGGCCATCCTCAATGCCGGCCAGCTCGAGGTCTACGAGGACCTGGATCCCGAGCTCCGCGAGCGCGCCGAGGACTGCGTCCTGGCGCGGCGGCCGGACGCCACCGAACGGCTTCTGGAACTGGCCGGGCGCCTGGAGGGGCGGCGTGAGGATCCGGCCCGGGACCTCGCCTGGCGCCGGGAACCCGTGGCCTCGCGCCTGCGCCACGCCCTGGTCCACGGAATCACCCGCTGGATCGAGGAGGACACCGCCGCCGCCCTCGAGGAGATCGGCTCGCCCCTCGGGGTCATCGAAGGTCCGCTCATGGACGGCATGGGCGAGGTCGGCGACCTCTTCGGCGCCGGCAAGATGTTCCTGCCGCAAGTGGTCAAGAGCGCCCGGGTCATGAAGCAGGCCGTCGCCTGGCTGACGCCCTGGCTGGAAGCGGAACGGCAGGAGGTGCGCGAGCGCGCGGCCATCCTCCTCGCCACCGTCCAGGGCGACGTCCACGACATCGGCAAGAACATCGTCAGCGTGGTTCTGCGCTGCAACGGCTATCGCGTCGAAGACCTGGGCGTCATGGTTCCCGGCGAGCGGATCCTGGAGGAGGCACGGGCGGGCCGGGTGGACGCGGTCGGCCTCTCCGGCCTGATCACGCCGAGCCTCGATGAGATGGTGCGGGTGGCCGAGGAGATGGAGCGCCAGGGCTTCCGCCTGCCGCTTCTCATCGGCGGCGCCACGACCAGCCCGGCGCACACCGCCGTGCGCATCGCTCCGGCCTACTCCGGCGGCCCGGTGGCCCACGTGCCCGATGCCAGCCGCGCGGTCGAGGTCCTGCGCGGCCTCCTGGAGGGCGGCGAGGAAGCGCGCCGCGAGCTGGAGCGCCGCCAGGAACGGGACCGGGAGCGTCACGCGGCGCGGTCGCGGCGGCCGCTCCTGTCCCTGGAGGAAGCCCGGCGCCGGCGGCTGCGCCTGGAGTTTCCGCGGGAGTGGTTGCAGGCCCCGGCCTGGCTGGGCCCGCGGGCGATCCCGGTCCCTCCCCTCGAGGACCTGGAGGGCTGGATCGACTGGACGCCCTTCCTCCAGGCCTGGGAGCTCCCGGGGCGCTGGCCGGCGGTCCTGGAGGACCCGGCCTGCGGCGAGGAGGCCCGGCGCCTCGTCGGCGACGCACGCGGCCTGCTCCAGGAATGGGCCGGACAGAGGACGCTCCGGCCGCGGGCCGTCGCCGGCTTCTGGGTGGCGGGGCAGGACGGCGACGACCTGGTCCTCTTCTCGGGACCGGAGCGCGCCGAGGAGGTCGCCCGCTTCCCGGCCCTGCGCCAGCAGGCGGACCGGGGCCCGGGCCGCCCCTGTCTCAGCCTGGCCGACTTCCTCGCCCCCGTGGATCACCCCTGGCCGGACCACCTGGGCCTCTTCGCGGTCCAGGCCGGCGAGGGGCTGGAGGCCTTCCTGGAGACCACCCGGCAGGCTCATGACGACTACCGCGCGATCCTCGGGCAGGCTCTGGCCGACCGCCTCGCCGAGGCCCTGGCGGAGTGGCTCCACGCCCGGGTGCGCCGCGAGTTCTGGGGCTACGCCCCGGAGGAGGACCTGGACGCCGCGGCCATCCTGCGCGAGGAGTACCGCGGCATCCGGCCGGCGCCCGGCTATCCGGCCTGCCCCGACCACTCCTGGAAGGAAGACCTCCTGCGCCTCCTGCAGGCCGAGGACCACGCCGGACTGCGCCTCGCCGACGGCTGGACCGTCCTCCCCGCCGCCAGCGTCTGCGGTCTCTACCTGGCCCACCCCGAGGCCCGCTACTTCGGAGTCGGGCGCATCGGCGAGGACCAGTTGCGGGACCTGGCCGGGCGGGCACGGCGCCGGCCCGAGGAGCTGCGGCGGGTCCTGGGCGGACCGGCCTGAGCTCCCCGGGCCGGCGAACCGGAGAGAAACTAGTTCTCGGAGGCCTGCTTCTCGAGGAACAGGTGCCCGGAACCGAACTTCGAGTCGAAGCCCGGCCCGCTCAGAATGGTGCCCTGGTCGTCCAGGAGCAGGAACTCCAGGGTCTGGGTGGAGCCGTCCGTGGACTGCATGACCACGTCGTCCAGGCGGCCGACGGCGGTGTCGGAGAAGGTGAAGATGCCCGTGTTCACACCGCCCTGGATGAAGACATGGTCCTCCATGTCGCCGCCGAGAACCGTGCCGTCGGGGCCGAGGATGAGGATCACGTCGCGGCTCTTGCCGCTGGCCTTGAGGCCGATGCCGGTCCAGGTGCCCTCGAGCATGTCCTGGGTGAAGTGGCCGGGGCCGCTCGAACGCACGGCGGTGAAGGTGCCCTGGCTGACGAGCTCGTCGTTTTCGTGGAGGAGGTAGTCCCCGCTGCAGCCCGTGCCGCTCTCGTTGAGGGCGCCGAGGAGTTCCATGCGATCGGGATCGGGCAGCGTTCCGGTCTGCTCCATCCACACATTCAGGTTGCCCAGGCTGTCCACGGTGAAACCGGTCACCGAGTCGGCGAGGGTCCACTCCGTGCCGATGGTGTTGGCGGCCTCGAAGAGGATCTCGTCCCCGTTGATCCGCCAGTACGCGACCATCGGATCCTTGAGGGGGTTGTCGGGAGTGAGGACGGCCAGCCAGTCGCCGACCAGGTCCGAAGGGCCAAAGCCCGAGGAGCCGCCGCCGCCGAGGGGGCCGGTGACGCCGGAGCCGCTCAGGTCCGGATCGTTGCAGGCCGCACCCGCGGCCAGGGCGAGGGACAGGAGGAGGATGTGGGAACTGTTCTTCATGGTGCCCTTCCTCCGGAGTGGAACCGGAAGACGCGGCCGGGACCGGCCGGGAGGGGATGGAGACCGGCCCCGTCCGCAAGGACGCAGGGGGCGGGGAGGGAGGTCGCCCGCCTGCTGGGAGTAGGACGCAGGGAGACCAGGGATCGTTCCCCAGGGAAGTGCATCCCCTGGAGAGGGAGTCTGCAGGGAAATCGGTCACCGGCTCTAATGTCTTGAGAAAAAAGGGGCTCTGGGGGGATCCAGCGGTCTCCCCCAGCCTCCGTTCGGACTTCCCGACCCCGCCCGGGCCGCGGGGCTGGCCCCCCGCCCCCGCCTGCGGCATCCTGGAGGAGCCCCGGTCGGGGCACCGGACATCCCCACCCGCTCCTCCCGGAGACCGCAAGCCTCATGATTCCCCTGCTCCTTCCCTGCCTCCTCCTGGCCCCCGCTCCGCCCCAGGAGCCCGGTCTGACCCCGGAAGCGGCCTCCGCCTTCGAGCGCTGGGAGCGCCTCGGCGCCGAGGCCTGGCGCCTGCGGCCGGACCCGGAGACGGGCGCCGCCCGCCTGCTCTGGGGGGCGCGCCGGGACACCGGGGAGATCCCCCGGACCGACGCCGGCTGGTTCGGGCTCGGCCGCGCCGTGGCGGCCGAGGTCTCGCCCTTCTTCGGCCTGGGCCCCGCCGTCCTGCGCGAGCGGGCGGTGCGCCGGCTTCCGCTCTCCATCGCCGGCGGCACGGACAAGGTCTCGGTCCAGTTCGACCAGGAGTTCGCCGGGGTCCCGGTCTGGGGCGGCGGCCTCAGCGTCCTCTTCGACACGGAGGGGCGGCTGCTCGCCGTGGACGCGACGGGCCTGCCCTGGGTCGAGAGTGTGGACATCCGCCCGGCGATCCCCGAGGACCGGGCCCGGGCGGCGGCCCTGCGCGCCTACGAGGATCTGGAGGGCCGGGGCGCCGAGGAAGTCCTCGGCAGGGGACTCGTGATCTACCCCTGGGAGGCCGCCGGCCTGCGGCAGCCGCGCCTCGCCTGGGTCTTCGAGCTCCGCACCCACACCCTCGATGGCAACGGCCTGCCCTCGGGCCGGCGCCTGTTCGTGGCCGCCGACGGCCCGGACGCTGCGGTCCTGGGTGACGAAGGTCTGGTCCACACCTGCGGCCCGGCCTCGCCCCTGGCCGGCGGCGATCTCCTCGGCCACGTCCAGACCTGGGCCACGCCCGGGACCCGACCGGACACCAGCAGCAATCCCGAGGCCCTCTTCGCCCTGCCCTTCGCCGAGGTCTCGAGCGCCGCGGGCAGCACCCTCACCGACATCAACGGGGACTTCGTCATCCCCGGCGCGGGCACCAATCCGGTGGACGTGACCGTCCGCTACCGCGGCCCCCTGGCCGACGTGCGTGACAACCAGGGCGCCAACCACACGGTCACGATGTCCTTCACGCCCGGCGTCTTCGACACCCTGACGATGAACGACATCCGGGACGAGAACACGACCGCCGAGGCCAACGCCTATCTGGGAATCCTGGACTTCGCCGCCTGGATCGACAACGTGGACCCAACCGACACGACGATGCAGTTCCCGGTGGTGGCGAACGTCAACATCTTCTTCTTCTGCAATGCCTTCTACGCCGGCAACAACATCAATTTCTTCCGCTCCGGTTTCGGATGCGTCAACACGAGCTACTCCACCGTGGTTGCCCACGAGGAGGGCCACTGGGCCAACGACCGCTACGGCAGCGGCAACGGATCCGATGGCTTCGGCGAGGGCAACGCCGACGTCTTCGCCATGTACATCTACGACACCCCCATCGTTGGTGAGGACTTCTCCGGTCCGGGAACGTTCGTCCGCACCGGCGAAAACACCCGGCAGTTCTGCGGCGACGGCAACGGCGGCTGCTACGGACAGGTTCACGACGACGGCGAGGTCCTCATGGGTGCCCTCTGGAAGGTCCGGGACAACCTCAACCAGAGCCTCGGGAACTCTGCCGGGGACCTGGTCGCCGACAGTCTGATGGTCGGCTGGATGCAGGCCTTCGACGACCGCCGCATCGAGAGCATCATCGAAGAGCACTGGCTGATCCTGGACGACGACGACGGCAACATCCAGAACGGGACGCCGAACTACGACGCCATCAACGACGGTTTCCTGGCCCAGGGCTTTCCCGGTGTCACCATCGGCAACACGGACACCATCCTCCTGACCGGCCCCTCCTCGGCCCAGGTCGGTGACGTCCTCGCCTACACCATCGACGGCGCCGAGCCGAACAGTCCGGCCTTCCTCCTCTACAGCCCGAACCTGAACGGATCGGTCATCAACGGCCAGCCCTTCGACATCGGTCCGCCCGTACGGATCGCTGCTTCAGGCACGACGGATGCCGCCGGCGCCGCCGCCTTCAGCGCAGGTCCGGTCCCGGCCCAGGGTTCCGGCCTGACGGTCTTCGTAGAAGCGCAGGTGGACGGCCCGTCGGGCACCGCCGACAGCAATGCTCTGCAGCTCGACATCCAGTAGCCGGCCACCCCGGACGGGACGGTAACCGGAAACCCGCCCGCACTCCGGAGGCCGGCCTCCCCGGATGGAGGTCGGCCTCCTGCCTCTTGCGGGTAGTCTGGGACGAGAGGGTCGCCGGCCCTCTCCCGGCCGGGGCCGCGCCTTCTCCCCGGCAAGGTCCTTCCCTCGACCCCTGACCCATGCGAACCACCTACATCCTCCTGGCTCCTCTCCTGGCCGCTCTCCCGACCGCACCCCTGGCGGCCCAGGGCAACGGCGTCATCCTCCTCGCCCATGTAGACGACGGATCGAGCTACAACGACATCTGGGGATACACCGCACCCGACGGCCGCGAGTTCGCCATCGTCGGCACGACGGACGGAACCCAGTTCTTCGACTGCAGCGATCCGGTCAATCCGGTTCAGGTCGGTTTCATCGACGGCCCGAACAGCCTCTGGCGGGACATGAAGACCTGGGACCAGTACTGCTACATCGTCTCGGAAGGCGGGGGCAGCATCCAGATCGTCAGCCTGGTGAACCCGGACAGCCCGACCCTGGTGGGCACGGCGGGGCAGAGCATCTTCAGCAGCGCCCACAACATCGCCATCGACACCGGCAGCGGCCTCGCCTACGTCAGCGGGACCAACAACGGGCTCCCGGTCTTCGACCTGTCCAACCCGGTGAGCCCGGCTTTCGTCGGGAACTACTCCGGGAGTTACGCGCATGACTTGCACGTCCAGAACGGGAAGGCACATCTCGCCCAGATCTACGCCGGGGATTACCGGATCATCGACGCCACACCTCCCTTCGCCTCCCAGGGCAGTGTCCGGACTCCGGGGCACTTCACCCACCACGTCTGGGCCAATGCGAGCGATACCCTCGCGGTGACCACGGATGAAGTCACTGGAGGGCTGGCGACGATCTACGACATCAGCAACCCGGCCAATATCCAGCAGTTGTCCACCTTCACGGTCAATCCGGCAACCATCCCCCACAACGCCTTCTGGGTGGGCGACCGGATCTTCTGCTCCTGGTACACGGAGGGCCTCGTCGTCATCGACGCCTCGAACCCCTCCAATCCCACGCTGCTCGGCCAGTACGACACCAGCTCCTTCTCGGGAGGGGGCTTCAGCGGCGCCTGGGGATGCTACCCCTTCAGTCCCTCGGGAGTGATCTACGTCAGTGACATCGAGTCCGGGTTCTACATCCTGCAGCTGGATGAGGACACCGACTCGATCCTTCTGACCGGTCCCGGGACCGCTCAGGTGGGCGCCATGTTGAGCTACTCCATCAGCAGCGCGCCGGCCTCCTCTCCGGCCTTCCTGCTCTACAGCCTGAACCAGAACGGCTCGGTCATCAACGGCCAGTCCTTCGACATCGGCAATCCGATCCGGACCGCCGCCACCGGCACGACCGACGCATCCGGCTCCCTCGCCTGGACCGTGGGCCCGGTCCCGTCCGCCGGCGCCGGCCGGACGGTTTTCGTCGAGGCACGCGTGGACGGCCCCGCGGGAACCCGGGACAGCAATATGCTCCCCCTGAGCATCCAGTAGCGGCCTCTTCTTCCCCCGGCCGCCCTGCTCCACCGCGAGCGGGGCGGCCGCGTGCTGCACGGACCGGGACCTGTCTCCTGCTAGACTGCAGCCCTGGAACCCCAGCCCTCCCGGACCATGCCCCGAGTGCTCCTCTGCCTCCTCCCCGCCCTGCTCCTCGCCCTCCCCGCCGCCCCCCTGGCCGCCCAGGGCAACGGCGCCACCCTGCTGGCCAGAGTAGACGACTACGGCGGCTACAACGACTGCTGGGGTTACAGCGCCCCGGATGGCCGCGAGTACGCGATCATCGGCACCGGCGACGGCACCGCCTTCTACAACGCGACGGATCCGCGCAACCCCTACCTCGTCGGCTTCATCCCCGGCCCGGGCTCGCTGTGGCGCGACATGAAGACCTGGGACCAGTACTGCTACGTGGTCACCGAAGGAGGCGGCGGCGTCCAGATCATCAGCCTGGCCGACCCCGAGAATCCCTTCCTGGTCAAGACCTGGGGCGACACGATCTTCAGCAGAGCCCACAACATCGCCATCGACACCGGTGCCGGAGTGGCCTACGTCTGCGGCACAAACAACGACATGCCGGTCCTCGACCTGAGCGATCCGGAGAATCCGGTGAACATCGGCAACTACCGGGGCGCCTACGTCCACGACCTCCACGTCCAGAACGGAATCGCCCACCTGGCCGAGATCTACAACGGCAAGTATCGCCTGGCGGATGCCGCCAGTCTGAGCTTCTCCACCTACGACAGCGCTGTGACCCCGGGCCAGTTCACCCACAACGCCTGGGCCAACGAGACCGGCACCCTGGCGGTCACGACGGACGAGTCCGGCAATGGTCACCTGACTCTCTGGGACATCTCGAACCCCAACAACATCTTCATCCGCGACGAGTGGCTGGCCGGCAACAACACGACCATCCACAACGCCTACATCCGCGGCGACCGGGCCTACGCCTCCTACTACACCGAAGGCATCGTCGTTCTCGACATCAGCAACCCCGACGACATCCGTTTCGTCGCCGGATACGACACCTCGAGTTTCGAGGCCGGTTCGGGCTACGAGGGCTGCTGGGGCATCTATCCCTTCGCTCCGAGCGGCGTGGTCTACGCCTCGGACATGGCCGAAGGCCTGCACATCCTCCAGATCGACGGCCAG
>JALUUN010000142.1 GCA_027021325.1 Planctomycetota bacterium | reverse complement strand
AGACGGAAAGGGCCGACGGGTCGGCCCACTCCTCGTCGAGGAGGGCGGAGATCCGGTCGCGGAACAAGGCGTGGAGGCTCGGGTCGTGGAGCAGGAGAAGGACCAGCTCGCGCTCGTTCCGGCTCAGCCGCTCGGTCGCGGAAGGAGCCGGCCCGGCGTTCGCAAGGTCGGACGGAGACGAGGCTTCGGAGGAAGGAGCGGCGGCGGTCCGGGCCGGGCGGAGGAGCCGCCGCAGGGTTCCCTCTCCGATCCCCAGACCATCGCAGACGCGGCGGGTCCAGACCTCGGCGAGGACCGGATCCGGAGTCGCCTCGATCCAGGCGGCCAGACGGCGGGCCACGGCGGAGCGCACGGCCGGGAGGGAGAAATCGCTGCGGCGCCGCTCGGCTTCGAGGCGCCATTCCAGTATATCCCGGGCTTCCCGGACCCGTCGGGAGAGTTCCCCGGCGCGGCCCGAGGCCACGAGATCCGCCGGATCCTCCCCTGCCGGGAGCGGGCAGATGCGGGTGTCCACCCCCTCCTGGACCAGGACCAGGCCGGCCCGGGCGGCGCCCTCCTCGCCGGCGGCGTCACCGTCCAGGAGCAGGACCACGGGCCGGCGCCGCCGCGCGAGACGCCGGGCGTGGTGCTCCGTGAAGGCCGTCCCCAGGGCCCCCAGGGCAGTCCGCAACCCGGCCTGGTGAAGGAGGACCACGTCGAGGAAGCCTTCGGCCAGGAGGACCGGTTCCCCCGCACTCCCGCCCCGGGTCTCGGCAGGCAGGCGCTCCAGGGCGTAGAGCAGCTGCTGCTTGCGGAACAGGGGCGTATCCGGGCTGTTCACGTACTTGCCCAGGCCCTTCTCCTCGGCCCAGGAGCCCGGCAAGTAGCGGCCGCCGAAGCCCACGGGGTAGCCGCGGCTCCGGAAGACCGGGAACAGCAGGCGCTCGCGGAAGAAGTCGGAAGGAGCCGCCCCTTCGCGGCTGCGGGCGAGGCCGGCGGTCTCCAGGGCAGCCGGTGCGAAACCCTCTCGGCGCAGCCGCGAGACCAGGTAGCGCGGATCGTCCGGGGCCCAGCCCAGGCGGAAGGCCTCCCACATCGCCGGCTCGACGCCACGCTCTTCGAGATAGGCGCGGGCGGCGGCCCCCTCGGGACCGCGCAGGGCCTCGTGATAGAGCTCCACCGCCCGGATCAGGGCCTTCTGGGCCTGGTCGCGGAGGCTCCGGTCCTCGGGACGGCCGCGCTCGAAGCGCGAAGGCCAGGGAAGCCCGGCCTCGGAGGCCAGCTGGCGCAGGGCCTCCAGGAAGTCGAGGCCTTCGATGAGGCGCAGGAAGTGGAGGACGTCGCCGCCCTCGTCGCAGCCGAAGCACTTGAAGAACTGGCGGTCGGGAGAGACGTAGAAGCTGGGCGTCTTCTCGGCATGGAAAGGGCACAGCCCCTTCAACCGGGTCCCGGCGCGCTCGAGCTGCACGTAGCGCCCGATCACGGTCTCGATCTCGACCCGGTCCTTGACCTGCTGGACGTATCCCTGGAGGTCGAAGCGTTCCCTCACCTCGGTCCCTTCCCCGTGGCCCGCCGCCGGGCCTACAACCCCTCCAGGATAGCCCGGCGCAGGATGCCTTCCCAGTCGTCGAGGGACAGCTCCTCGGGCCGCAGCGCCGCCTCGACCCCGGCCTCCTCCAGGACCCGGGCCAGGGGGGGGGCCTGCTCCCGCAGCCGGGGCAGGAGCATCTTCCGGCGCTCGGCGAAGGCCACCCGCAACCAGCCCCGCACCCGGGGCCAGGCCTCCGCGGGCAGGGCATCCTCCCGGGGTTCCAGATGCAGGACGGCGGAGTGGACCCGGGGCCGAGGCCAGAAGACCTCCGGGGGCAGACGCCGGCCCGCCCGGGCCCGGAAAGCCAGGTGCAGGAGCACCGCCAGCGGCCCCCGGTCCCGGAGACGGCGGCCGAGGGCCCGGTCCACGAGCTCCTGCTGGAGGAGGAGGCTCGCCCCCCGGAGCGGCCGCCCCGCCAGCCGGGCCAGGAGGGGGCCCGAGATTCCGTAGGGCAGGTTCGCCACCACCCGCGGCCGCCGGACCTCCGCCCACCAGGTCTCGACCCTCGGGTGGAAGGCCGGGTCCGGGCCCAGGACGTCCCCCTCGACGAGGCGCAGGCGGCCCTCGGCCAGGGGCGCCGCCAGGAGTTCGCGCAGGAGGCTGGCGAGACCCGGATCCACCTCCACCGCCAGGACCCGGGCCCCGGCCTCCAGGAGCGGCCGGGTGAGCCCACCGGCCCCCGGCCCGATCTCCAGGACCGCATCGCCGGCGGCAACCCCGGCCTCGCGCACCAGGGCCCGGAGCAGGTCCGGCTCCACGAGGAAGTTCTGGCCCAGGCGGTGACGCGGCGCGAGCCCTTGGCGCGCCAGGAGTTCCTGGAGCTCGCGCCGCTTCATGGCCTTCCAGGCTCGCGCAGGGCCGCACAGAAGGCACGGTCGGCGCCGGCCTCCTCGAGGGCCCGGGCCAGCTGCCGGCGCAGGCCGGGATCCCAGGCGCGGAAGACCTCCCGGATCCAGGCCCGGCCCTTCTCCCCGGCGCGCAGCCACAGGGGCTGGCCATGCTCGAGCATCCAGGGCAGGGCCTCGCCGGCGACCCGGAAGCCGAGATCCCCGCTCCGGGTCCCCGCCTCCAGGCGCCAGACCCGGAGCATGCCGCCGCGGGCGCCGCGGGGCCCGCGGGAGACCGCCGCCGCCCAGGAACCGCCGGCGGCCGCCGCCCGGGGCAGCCCGCCGACCGCCGGCGAACCGAGGAGCTCCAACCGCTCCTCCTCGTGGGGATCGAGCGGCGGGACGTCTTCGAGCCACTCCCAGACGTTGCCGACCAGATCGTAGGCGCCGTAGGGGCTGCGGCCGGACTCGAAGACCCCCACCGGCAGGGGCTCCCCGATGCCCAGCTCCAGGGTGTTGGCATGTCCCCAGCGGAAGACTTCCCCCCAGGGATAGGCGCTGCGGCCGGCGAGGGCCGCCCACTCCTCCCAGCGGGGCAGGCGCAGGCCCCGCTGGCGGGCCCAGGCGCGGGCCTCGGCATGGCTGAGGCCGGTAGCCGGCAGGAGGGCCTCGGCGCCGGCCCGCGGGTGCCCCCCGCGGAACTCCGCGGCCGTCACCTCGAAGCGCCCCAGGAGGAGGGGCGGGGCCCCGTCCCCCGCCGGCGCAGGGACCAGGACCAAGCCGTGGAGGAGCCAGGCCTCGGCCCCGGGTTCCCAGGAGTCCTCGGCCGGTTGGCAGGCCAGGAACAGGAGCAGGAGGGGCGGGAACCAGGGACGGCGCCCGGGCGGGCCCGGGCGCCGTTGTCGGGGGACCGGAATCCCGGCCGCCGGGCTCACTCGCCGTGGACCATGTTCACGACGCCGTCGGTCATGCCGTTGGAGCGCGCCGACAGCATGCCGAGGACGAAGACCCCGCCGTAGAGGAGCAGGAAGAAGGTCGCCACGTAGCACAGGACCTGGAAACCGGTCTCCTGGGCCTCCGGTTCTTCGATCCGGGATCGGGCCCCCGAGCGGGCACTCCGGGAGGGACGGGCCGCCGGGGCCGGTTCCTCGGCGACTTCGACCTCCTCGAGATCGTCGTCCAGAAGGGTGTCCTCCTCGGAGAGCTGGGTCGTGACCATGCCTTCATCCTCGGCGGACTCGGTGAACAGGACCTCCTCGACCTCGAGGACCTCCCCGGCCTCCTCCTCGCCGACGCTCTCGGCGACCCCCAGATCCTGGGCGACCCGGTCGACGTCCTCGGCCCGGAGGCGCATCTTCGAGCCGTCACGGAAGGCCCGGATCTCACCGGCGGAAATCAGGCGCTTGAGATCCTCCTCCTCCAGGGAGAGCTTCTCGAGGGCACGGTCGAAGGACAGGAAGTCGTTCTCGGACACGTCGGTCTCCGTCGCTGCGGATGGTCGTGGATGGGCGCGGCCGCAGGCGGCGGGCGCCGGGCCGGTTCAGGGGGCATCCTAAC
The DNA here is from genome assembly GCA_027021325.1 of Planctomycetota bacterium. Classification (GTDB taxonomy): domain Bacteria; phylum Planctomycetota; class UBA1135; order UBA1135; family UBA1135; genus JALUUN01. The sequence continues at coordinate 10,998 of JALUUN010000142.1, read as the reverse complement.
GGCCTCCAGGCCCACGGGAAGCCCTGTCCGGGCCTGGGCCGCCGCCCCCCTCTGACCGCTTCGAGGTCCCGCTCAACCGTCCCCCTCCTTCTCGCCCGCGGGGGCGGAGGCCCCGGCTTCGGCTTCTTCCGGCGGCAGGAGGCCGCGCCGTTCGAACTCCTCCCGCAGCTCCTGCCAGGTGTAGTCGGACTCGTCGTTGTAGGCGGGCAGCAGGGTGTCCAGGCTGATGTTGCGGACCGCGACCAGGTTCACCTCGTGGCTGTTCGGGGCGCCGCCCCGGGCCTCGTAGACCGCCAGGTGCTGGGTGACCTGGTCGAGGACGTAGAGCAGGGAGACCCCCTCCTGGTAGGGACCAGTGACGGCGACGTAGCGGTGCCCGCTGTCGGCGGTCTGGGCGGCCACGGGAAGCGGCGCACGCCAGCGATCGAGGACCAGAAGAAGGGCCACCGCTGCCAGGATCCAGGTCGCGGCGGAAGGGCGGGCAGGGAGACGGGCAGGGTTCATGACGGAACGGGGATCGGGGTCGGCGGGCGGCGGGAGAGGCCGCCCTCGGGGTCGAGGAGGCGCAGGAGCACGGCCTCCAGATCCAGGACGCCCAGGACCTGCCCTTCCTCCAGGACGACGGCGTGCGCGGCGCCGGAGCGGGCCAGGCGCTGGACGGCGGCCGCCAGGTCCATGGCGGCGTCGAGGGCCGGGATCGGCCGCGCCAGTTCCCGCGGCGGGAGCTCGGGTGGCGCCAGGACGAGGCGGTCTCCCGGGAGGAGGAGCCAGGGCCGGGGACTCCCCGGTTCGCGGAGCAGGAGGAAACCCGGCGAGGCCTCCCGCAGCTGCTGGAGGGCCGCCGCCCGCTCCACCCGCACAGGGAGGATCGGAACGCGCGGCCGCAGGAAGGAGCGCAGGCCCCGCCCCCGGGAGCTCAAGGCACCGTAGGCGGCCTGGAGCACCGCCGCCTCGGGATGGGCGGAGCGGCGGCCCTCGAGGAAGAGGCGTGCCAGCTGCGCCCGTCCCAGGGCCGCCTCCTCGCCCCCGCCGCGCAGGACCCTGGCGACGAAGACCAGGGGCAGGGCCAGGGGAAGGAAGAGGATCCGGCAGAGGGCCAGGACCGGGGCCACGGCCAGGAGCCGGCGCTCCGGCCGGTGCAGCATGAACTGCTTGGGGCCGACCTCTCCCACGAGGAAGACCACGGGCGTCAGGACCAGGAGGGAAGCCCAGGGCGGCACCTGCCAGGCGCCGAGGAGAGCGCGGCTGGAGGCCTCGGCAAGCTGGTTCGCCAGGTTGTTGCCGACCAGGAGGGTGGCCAGGAAGAAGGCCGGGTTCCGCGTCAGCCCGGCGAGAAGGCGCTGCCGCCAGTCGGGACGGGGTTCGTGCTCCAGGCGCAGGCGGTTGACGGCGTAGTAGGCGGTCTCCGAACCGGCGAAGAGGGCGCTCAGCGCCAGGGCCGCAAGGAGGAGGAAGAGGGTGCCGGCCACGGCCCCTCACTCGGTCCCGGCCCGGGGATGGGTGCGCGGGGTGCCGTCGTTGGGCGGCAGGCGGCGGAGTTCGATCTTCGTCGGACGCTGGCCGTCGGCGCGCACGAGAACCAGCTCCCAGCCGCCCTGGATCCCCCCCAGGCGCATGCGGTCGCCGACCCGGAGGACCCTCCCCAGGCGCTCCTGGAGCAGGCCGCCCAGGGTCTCGACCCGGACGTCCACGGGTCCGGGGTCGCCGAAGCGCTCGGCGAAGACATGGAGCGGCAGGCTGGCGTCCACCAGCCAGCGTTCCCGGCCGAGGGGGACGATGAGCGGCAGCTGGCCGGCGGGGGGGTCCGGGAGCTTGTCCAAGAGGGTGTCGGCCCAGCGGCCGCGCTCGATGATGCCCGAAGGCGAGCCGTACTCGTCCACCAAGGATACAAAGGGGGCCCCGCCCGCGCCGAGGAGGCGGATGCCCTGGGCCACGGGGGCGAGATCGGGCAGGACCGGGACCGGCTGCAGGTGGTCCCGGACCCGGCCCGAGGCCGGGGCGTGAAGCCCGTCCACGGCGCCCGCCACCTGCCCTTCCGCGTCCAGGACCACGGCCCAGGCGGCGCCGTGGCGCCGCATCTCCTCCCAGGCGCTCTCCAGGGAGTCTTCGGGGTGCACCCGCGGGCAGTCCGCCAGGGGCCGGCGCAGGGCCCCGGCCCGCAGGCGGCCGAACTCCAGGACCTGGTGCAGCAGGTGGCGCTCGCTGTCCGGCAGGAGACCGTCCGCCGCCGTCCGCAGCAGGGCGTCGGCGGTGTCGGCGTCGAGCTCCTCGGCGGGCACCGGCCCGGCGACGGGAGCCAGCCACTCCCCCAGGGCACGGGCAGGACGGCCGAAGACCCGGTGCAGGAGCCAGACCGGGGGCAGGAGCAGCTGACCGAGACGTGCGGGCCGTGCCTCGGCGGCGATCTTCGGCAGGATCTCTCCGCAGAGGAGCAGCACGCCAAGGGCCCCCAGCTGGATCCAGGCGGCCGGGAGCTCCGGGTCGGAGAGGGCCCAGGTGCCCGCCGTCTGGAACCAGGCCAGGTTGACCAGGAGGTTGGCGAAGAGGATCACCGTCAGGGCGCCGACGGGATCCCGGAGCAGGGCCCGGGCCGCCCAGGGGAGGCGGCCGGAGGAGCCTCCGTGGGCCCCCCGCAGGCGGAACAGGGCCGCCTCGGCACCGGAGAGGGTGCCCGAGGCGATGAGGAGGAGCAACAGCGGCAGGAGCGGCGCGCTCACGGCTCCGGAGGGGCCTCGGGCAGACGGATCTCGACGACGAGGCCGCCGCCCGGGCGCGGCCGGGCCTCGATGCTGCCGCCGAGCTGGCGGACGGTGGCGTGGGCCAGGGCCAGGCCGAGGCCGGTGCCCTCGCCCGGCTCCTTCGTCGTATAGAAGGGCTCGAAGAGGTGCTCCAGGGCCCCGGCCGGCACGCCGGGCCCGTCGTCCTCGACCTGCAGGCGGATCCAGCCCGCCTCCCGGCGGCCGGCGATCCGGATCTCTCCTCCCCCGGCCGGGCCCCCGGCGCAGCGCTGCTCCTCCAGGGCGTCGAGGCTGTTCTGGACGAGGTTCAGGAGGACCGGGAAGAGGTCGCCCGCGGCGCAGGCCACCTCCAGAGGCTCCTCGGGGAGGTCCAGGATCAAGCGGTCCCGGGTCAGGCGCGACCCGAGGAAGTCGGGCAGACCGGCGGCCACTTCCTGGACCCGGGCACGGCCGGGCTCGGCCCGGGCCGGCGCCAGCCGCAGAAGGCGCTGGACCAGGGAGCCGATGCGCTGCAGGGCCTCGGCGGTGAGTGCTCCGTGCCGCCGGGCCCGCTCGCTCCGGGCCTCCCGCCGCAGGGTCTCCAGCCCATGCAGGGCCCCGGCCAGAGGCGAGTTGATTTCATGGGCGAGGCCGGCGGCCAGGGTGCCCATGGCCGCGAGGCGTTCGCCCCGGGCTGCGCGCCGTTCCGCCTCCTGGGCACGGCGGGTGGCGGCCTCCACCTCCCGCTCGAGCTCCGCCTGGAAGCCGAGGATGCGCTCCATCATGTCCTCGAAGGCACCGACCAGCTCCCGGAACTCGGGGGCGTGACGCTCGGGCTCCAGACGCGGACGGCGGCCGGCGCCGAAGGCGCGAACGGCGGCGGCGAGGCGCTCGACCGGGCCGATGACCCCCCGGCCCAGGAACAGGTACACCGCCAGGGCCCCGGCCAGGGTGGCACCCGCGACCCCGAGGAGGGCCGGCAGCCAGGACGGCCGTTCCCAGGGCAGGGGCGGGAAACCCAGATGGATGCCTCCCCAGGACCGGCCGAAGGAGTCCACCATGGGCAGAGCGAGGCCCCCGGCGACGCCGAAGACCACCCGGTTCTCGTGGGCGGCGGCGCTCACCGCGGAGACGACCTCCTCGAGCGGGAAGTCGAGGCGCCGCAGGCGGCTGCCGCCCGGCGCCAGGACCGCGCCCACCGGCACCAGTTCGCCGCCCAGTTCGATGATCCGTTCATCCACGACCACGGCCTCGGGGAACTCCTCCCAGGGGCCCTCCAGGAGGATCTCCCGCAGGTCGCCGGCCCTGCGCGGCCGGAAGGCCAGGCTGGCGGCGCGGATCATGCCCTTGAGGGCATCCTCCCGGGAGCGGGCGACCTCGCGCCCCCGGCTCTCGATCTCCCTGCCGACCCAGACGGCGAGGAAACCGAGGACACCCAGATGGACCGCGGCCAGGATCAGGACCAGGCGGGCGCGCAGGGAGAGGGCCACGGCCTCAGGCCAGGGAGCCGAGGTTCGGCAGCATCTTGAAGATCGGCATGAACAGGGCCAGGGCAATGAAGCCCACGACCAGCGCCATGAAGACCAGCATGATCGGCTCGAGGAGGCGCAGGACCACGTCCAGGGTGCGGTTGTAGTTCTCCTCGTAGTTGGCACCGACCCGCAGGCACATGCGGTCGAGCTCGCCGGTCTCCTCACCGACCTCGACCATGGAGACCACGACGTCGTCGAACAGCCCGGTCCCGCCCAGGGCCGTGGCGATGGCCTCGCCTTCCCGGACCTCCTCCTGCACCTCGTCGATGGCCTCGCGGTAGACCTCGTTGGTGAGCGAGCCGCGGACGATCTCGAAGGCCCGCAGGTGCGGCACGCCGCTGGCGATGAGGGTGCCGAAGGTGGAGGCGAAGCGCGACACCTGGCCGAGACGCCCGAGACGCCCGAGGGTCGGAAGCTTGAGCCACCAGGAGTGGTTCCAGCGCCGGAAGCCGTAGCTGCGCAGGTACAGGAGCTGCCACAGGACGAAGATCCCGACCGGCAGGCCGATGTACAGGAACCACCAGTCGCGGACCGAGGCGCTGAAGTCCATGAGGGCCTGGGTGATGCCCGGCATGGGTACGCCCATCTCGTCGAAGAGCTTCTTGAACTCCGGGATCACGAAGATCATGAGAGCCGAGATGACGGCGCCGGCGACGAAGAAGATGACCGTCGGGTAGATCAGGGCCGAGCGCGTGCGGTCGCGGATGCGCTGGCTGCGCTCCATGAACTCCGCGAGGCGGTTCATGACCTGGTCCAGAACACCGCCCGCCTCGCCGGCGCGGGCCATGTTCACATACAGCTCGTCGAAGACCTCGGGGTGGGCGGCGAAGGCCTCGGACAGGGTCTGGCCCTCCTCAACGAGTTCGGCCGTGTCCAGGATCGTGTCCCGGAAGCGGCCCGGCGGCCACTGCTCGCTGAGGATCTTGAGGTTGCGGAGCACCGGCAGGCCCGCCTCGGTCAGGGTGGCGAGCAGGCGGGTGAACTGCACCAGGTGCTTCAGGGGCACCCTGCGCCGGCTGCGGCGCCGGCCGCCCCCGGAGGGAGCGGCCGACGGGCGGCCGCGGCCCGGGGCCGGACGGCGCTGCCGGGCGGCGGGAATCTGGCGCTGGATGCGGGCCGCCATCTCAGGCGCTCTCCCCCTGGGTCTCGCGCAGGACCTCCTCGAGGGTCGTGCGCCCCTCGCGGGCCAGGGCCAGACCGCGCTCGCGCAGGGTCACGAGGCCGCGGCCGCGCGCCGCCTCGCGCAGCACCAGCGTGCTCGGATCCTGGAGGAACTGCTCGCGGATGGACTCATCCATGGGGAGGATCTCGTAGATCGCCGTGCGTCCGGAGTAACCCGTGAAGTGGCATTCCTCGCAGCCGCGCCCGCGGGTGAAGCTCGTGTCCGGCGGCAGCCCGGCCCGCTCCAGCGCCCGCTCCGAAGGCGTGTAGGGCTCGGGACAGTGGCGGCAGACGCAGCGTACCAGCCGCTGGGCGACGATGCCCTCCAGGGTGGCGGCCAGGAGGAAGGGCTCCACCCCGAGATCCACCATGCGCGTCACCGTCGAGGGAGCGTCGTTGGTGTGCAGAGTGCTGAGGACCAGGTGACCGGTGAGGGAGGCCTCGACGGCGATACGGGCGGTCTCCGGATCCCGGATCTCCCCCACCAGGATGATGTCGGGGTCCTGGCGCAACATGGTCCGCAGCACCCGGGCGTAGGTCACGCCGATGGCGTCGTTCACCGGAATCTGGACGATGCCTTCCAGGTCGTACTCCACCGGATCCTCCACGGTCAGGATCTTGCGCTCCGGCTCGTTGACCGTGTTCAGGAGGCTGTAGAGGGTGGTGGTCTTGCCGCTCCCGGTCGGGCCGGTGACCAGGATGATGCCGTGGGGCAGGTGGATGAAGCGTTCCAGGAGCTGGAGTTCCCCGGGCAGGAGTCCCAGCTCGCGCAGGTCGAGCTTCAGGTTGGCGCGGTCCAGGATGCGCAGGACCACACTCTCTCCCCCCTGGATCGGGACGGTGCTGACGCGAAGGTCCACCGGCCGGCCGTCCACCTGCATCTCGATACGCCCGTCCTGGGGCATGCGGGTCTCGGAAATGTCCAGGTTCGCCAGGACCTTGATGCGCGAGACGATGGCCGGCGCCAGGTGCGCAGGCGGCGGATCCACCTCATAGAGGACGCCGTCCACCCGCATGCGGATGCGGAACTCCCCCTGGTAGGGCTCGAAGTGGATGTCGGCCGCCCGGTCCCGCACCGCCCGCACCAGGATGGATTCCAGGAGCCGGACGATCGGCGCCGACTCACCCGCCTCGGCCTCGGCGGCGCCGCGCTCCCGGGCGGCCTCCTCGTGGCGTCGGTAGCTCCGGTCCACGGCCTCGGCCAGGGCGCCGGCCTCGGCCAGGAGCGGCCGCAAGCGGCGGCCGGTCAAGCCGCCCAGGTCTCCGAGGAGCGGCAGGGCATCGGGGTCGGCAACCGCCAGCAGGAGATCTTCGCCCTCGATGCGCAGGGGCAGGACGCCGAAGGCGCGGGCGGTGGCAGCGTCCACCAGTCCCAGGACCTCCTCCTCGGGCTGCAGGCTCCCGGCCTCCAGGAAAGGCAGGCCCTTCTGCGCGGCGAGGGCCCGCGCCAGATCCTCCGGCGTGATGCTGCCCCGCTCCAGCAGGATCTGCCCGAGCTTCCCCCCCGAACGCCGCTGCTCGGCCAGGGCCGCCTGCAGCTGGCCCTGGCGCAGGGCGCCGGCCTCGATCAGGATCTCACCGATGCGGCGCGGGTCGGGAACGGGCATGGGGAGCGGTCCGCTCGGGATCAGGTCATCCCCAGGCGCCCGGCGAGGTCGGAAGGCATCTGGGCGTAGGACAGGGCAGCCTCCTTGGTGATGGTGCCGGCCTGGACCAGCTCCAGGAGATGGTCGTCCAGGAGCTGCATGCCGAGACGCCGCTGGGTCTGCATCACCGAGGTGATCTTGAAGGTCTCCCCCTTGCGGACGTGGTTCTCGATGGCGCTGTTGCGCACCATCACCTCGAAGGCGGCGACCCGGCCCTTGCCATCGGCCCGCGGCACCAGAACCTGGGAGATCACCGCCTGCAGGCTGACGGCCAGCTGCGCCCGCACCTGTTCCTTGGCATTCTCGGGATACTGATCGATGATCCGGTCCACGGTGCGGGCCGCGCCCGTGGTGTGCAGGGTCCCCATGACCAGGTGACCGGTCTCGGCCGCAGTAATCGCCGCCGAAGTGGTTTCCAGATCGCGCATCTCGCCCAGGAGGATGACATCGGGGTCCTGGCGCAGGACCCGGCGCAGGGCCTCGGCGAAGGAGGTCGTGTCCTCGCCGATCTCGCGCTGGGTGACCACGGACTTGCGCGACTCGTGGAAGAACTCGATGGGATCCTCCAGGGTGACGATATGCTCCGCCCGGGTCACGTTGATCTCGTGCACCAGGGCGGTCAGGGTCGTGGTCTTGCCGCTTCCCGTGGGGCCGGTCACCAGGATCAAGCCACGCGGCAGCTGCGCCAGGGCCTTCATCACCGGGGGCGCGCCGATCTCCTCGAAGCTCATCATGTCCGTCGGAATGCGGCGCACGACCAGGGCATAGGTCCCGCGCTGGCGGAAGACGCTGGCCCGGTAGCGGTCGCGGTCGTGGCCGAAGGCGAAGTCGGCACTGCCCGTGTCCTCCAGCTCCTGGCGCTTGCGCTCGGGAACGAGCTCCAGGCACAGGCCGTGCAGTTCCTCGGCCGTGACCGGCTGCGGGTCCATGGGCTGCAGGTGCCCGGAGACCCGGTACACCGGTGGCAGTCCGGCGCGCAGATGGAGGTCGGAGGCGTTGTCGGCCGCGACGGCCTTCAACCACTGATCGAGACGGCTACCCGCCGGGATGCTGCTCATGCCTGTTCCTTGCCTGGTTCCTCGGTTGCCCCGGCCGCCGGCGGGGCCGCCGCCGCCACCGGGCTCCCCTCCTCTTCGGCGGGCTCCTCGGCCCGGTCCACCCGGGTCACGCGCAGGAGCTCCTGGACCGTCGTAAGTCCTGCCAGCACCTTGCCGCGGACGTCCTCGATCAGGGGAACCCAGAGGCCGGAAGCGGCGGCCCGCTGCCGGAACTCGGCCGGATCCCCCTTGCGAAAGAGAACCTCGCGCAGGGATTCCGCCATCTCCAGGTACTCGTAGACCCCCACCCGGCCGCGGTAGCCCGTTCGGGTGCACTCGCGGCAGCCGCGCGGGTGGAAGAGCCGTGCCCCCTCGGGCAGCTCCAGGATCCGGCGTTCCAGGCGGGTGGCCTCCTCCTCCGCTTTGCAGGCCGGACACAGGGTCCGGACCAGGCGCTGGGCCAGAACCCCCTGCAGGGAGGTGGCGATGAGGAAGGGCGGAACGCCCATGTCCAGGAGCCGGGTCACGGCCGAGGGCGCGTCGTTCGTGTGCACCGTGCTGAACACGAGGTGGCCGGTGAGGGAGGCCTGGATCGCGGTTTCGGCAGTCTCCCGGTCGCGGATCTCCCCGACCAGGACCACGTTCGGCGCCTGCCGCAGGAAGGCCCGGAGCACCCGGGCGAAACCCAGGCCGATCTGGGGATTGACCTGGACCTGGTTGATGCCCTTGATCCGGTACTCGACCGGATCCTCGACGGTGAGGATCTTCTTGTCCGCCCGGTTCAGGGTCTGCAAGGCGGCGTACAGGGTCGTGGTCTTGCCACTGCCGGTCGGTCCGGTGACCAGGAAGATCCCGTTCGGCCGTTCGATGATCCGTTCGAACCACTGCAGGCAGGCCGGGTTCATGCCCAGGTCGGCCAGGGGGATGAGATTCGCCTCCCGGTCGAGAAGGCGCATGACGCAGGTCTCGCCGTGGTTCGTAGGCAGGATCGAGGTCCGCACGTCCAGGCTCCGGCCGGCGGCCTCGGTCTCGATGCGGCCGTCCTGGGGCTTGCGCTTCTCGGCGATGTCGAGTCCGGCGCTCACCTTCAGGTGGCTCATGAGCGGCGGGTACACGTCGATCGGGTGCTCCGCTGCGACATGAAGGGTACCGTCGATCCGGTAACGGATGCGGCAGCGGGTGGCAAAGGGTTCGATGTGGATGTCCGAGGCCCGCCCCTGAACGGCCTCGTCGAACATCCGCTGCACCAGGCGGACGACCGGCGATTCGCGCCGCTCGCCGGCCTGCGAATCCTCCCCGGCCGCCGCGCCGGCCGCCGCCTGGTCGGGTGCCGGGCCGTAGATCTCTTCCAGGCAGCGGCGCAGGGCCCCCGGGCTGGTCAGGGCCGGGACCAGTTCCTCGTCCAGGAGGAAGCGCAGGTTGTCCAGGGCGGCGACCCGTGCCGGATCGTCGAGGGCCACCACCAGGCGCCCCTCCTTGCGCGCCACGGGCAGGGCCTCGAGCTCCCAGGCGACGGCGCCGTCGATGAGACCGGTCAGGGACTCCGGCGGCCGGCGGCCCTCCAGGTTCACGAAGGGCAGGCGCGCCTGGGCGGCCAGGGCGCGCGCCACCGTGGTCTCGTCCACAGCCCCTTCCTGCACAAGGATCCGCCCCAGAGGCAGGGAGCGGTTCTTCTGCAGGGCCAGCGCATGGCGCAGCTGCTCCTCGGTGATCGCTCCCTGCTCGAGCAGGATCTCGCCGAGTCTCTTTCTCAAGGGCGCTCCAGGAGGCGGGGGCCGGAAAGGCCGGGGCCGTCCCGGCATTCTGGCCGGTCCCGGCCGCCGATGCCAGATCAGCCCTCCGGCGCGGGCCGGATCGTCACGAGCACCGGGATCTCCCCTTCCGGCAGGCCTGAAGCCTCCGGGTAGCGCACACGGATGCGACCGCGGAGCGCCCCGCGTGGCGTGTCCGAGGGGATCGTGATCCGGATCAGCCAGTCGTCCTTGCGGCTGCGCTCCTCGACCGCGAGCTGGAGGGCGCCGGTGCCGTCCCAGGAGACCTCGGGCCGCGGCACCTCGATCTCCGGCGCGGCGGCCCGCACGCGGATCTTCATGGTCCGCTCCTGCCCTTCCCGCGCCTGGAAGTTCAGGCGCGGCGGCAGGTAGCTCACCGGACCGCGGACGTCGGCGTAGAAGGCGACGACCAGGTCGCGTCCGAGGTCGGTCTCGGCCACGAACTGCCCGGTCTGCAGGCCCTCCGGCGCGTCCGGCAGGACCGAGACCTCGAAGACGCGGACGTGGTGCTCCTCGCCGCTGTCGGGGTCCTTCTCCACCCGGGCCGGACCACCAGCGGTCTCGACCTCCTGGATGGCGCCTCCCACGGGCACCTTCTTCCACCCCAAGACCTGGAAGGGACGCGTACAGGCGACGCGGACCCGGCGCCGGGGTGCTTCCGGGCGCACCGAGGCGGGCGGCACCTCCACGAAGCGGACGATGGCCGGCCGGACCTCGAAGAGCGGCAGGATGAAGGCCTGGACCCGCAGCCGGGCCGGGAGATTCCCGCCCTGGCCGCGGACGTCGATGGTGGAGGCCTTGTTGTGCTGGTACTTGGTGCCGTCGAAACGCGCCCGCACCAGGCCGCGGGTGCCCTCGGGCAGGGGCCGGCCCAGCTCCCACTCCTGGCCGTCCACCAGGAGCAGCGCCTCGGTGCAGCCGCAGGAGGTGTCCAGGCGCTCGACGATCACCGTGCCCCCCTCGACCGTGAAGGGGTAGTCCAAGGGCTCCGGCCAGGGCGCCTGCTCGATGCGCCCCAGTTCGATGAGATCGCGCTCGAAGACCATCCGGCCCTCCTGGGCCGGCAGGGAGGCGGCCGTCAGGCCCAGGAGGGCGGCGGCCGGGAGGAGGCGAAGGGGGCAGGGCATGGGGGG
>JALUUN010000141.1 GCA_027021325.1 Planctomycetota bacterium | reverse complement strand
GACCTTCCCACGACCCGGGTCCTGGAGGAGGCCATCGAGCACTATGCCGGCTGCATGTTCATCGTCAGCCACGACCGCTACTTCCTGGATCGGGTCTGCACCCACATCCTGGCTTTCGAGGGCCACGGCCGGGTGCGCTTCTTCCTCGGCAACTACACCGAGTACGCCGAACACCTGGCCGAAGAACGGGAGGCCGCCGGCCTGGGGCCGGAATCCCGGGCCGGAAAGCACCGGAAACTCAGCCTCTGAGGCCGGCGGGGAGATCTCCGAAGCCGGCCGCGCGACACCGCATGCAGGCCGCGCTGCATAGGACTCCCGGCGGGGGGCGTACAAGCCGGCCGCCCAGCGTCGGAGACCGGAAGCCCAGCGTCGGAGACCGGCCGCGGGGCGTCCGGGCCGGCAGGGCAGCGTCGGAAACCGACCACCGAACGCCGGGGCCCGCGGTCTCGCTCCCGCGCGCCACGAGAAGGACCGACCGTCGGGCTCAGCGCCCCTGGAAACGCGGCGGCCGTTTCTCGGCGAAGGCGCGCAGGGCCTCGAGACGGTCCTCGGTCGGGATGATGCTCCGGTAGCAGACCTGCTCGAACTGCAGGGCCTCGGCCAGAGGCAGGTCCACCGCCGCCTCCAGGGCCCGTTTGGCGGCGCGCAGGGCCAGGGGGCCGTTCCGCAGGAGCTCCTCCAGGAGTGCCTGGCCGGCCGCACGCGCCCCGCCGGCGGGCGCCAGGCGGTGGATGAGCCCCATCTCCAGGGCCTCCCGGGCCGGCACACGCCGCGCCAGGAGGATGAGCTCCTTGGCCCGGGCGAGACCGATCAGGCGCGGCAGCCGGGCGCAGCCGCCGGCTCCGGGGAGGATCGCGAGGCTGGTCTCCGTCAGCCCCACCGAAGCGCTTTCGTCCAGGATCCTCAGGTCGCAGGCCAGGGCCATCTCCAGACCGCCGCCGTAGGCGGCGCCGTTCATCACCGCCACGGTCGGCTGAGGCAGGGAAGCAAGATCGTCCATGAGGCCACGGATGGAAGCCACGAAGTCCTGGACCTGCTCCTCGTTCATGGTGCGCCGCTCCTTCAGGTCGGCGCCGGCGCAGAAGGCCCGCTCTCCAGCACCGGTCACGGCCACAGCCCAGATCTCTCCGTCCTCGCGCAGACGCGCCAGTGTCTCGCGCAGGGCGTGGATGGTTCCGCGGTTCAGGGCGTTCCGGCTCTCGGGACGGTTCAGGACCAGCCAGGCGACACGGCCGGTGGATTCGAGGAGGACAGGAGGTTCTGCGGCCATGATCAGCGCTTGCGAAGGGCCTGGTAGGTGCGGCCCGGGAGGGGGCGGCCGAGGCAGGACTCCATCCAGGCGGAGGCCCGGATCAGAGCGTCGAGGTCCACGCCGGTGGCCACGCCCATGGCCTCGAAGCAGCGCACCAGGTCCTCGGTCGCCAGGTTTCCGGCAGCGCCCGGGGCGAAGGGGCAGCCGCCGAGACCGCCGGCAGAGGTGTCGAAGAGGGCCACACCCCGGCCCCAGCCCGCCAGGGAGCCGGCCAGGGCGGTTCCGTAGGTGTCATGCAGATGCAGGCCCAGGGCCTCGGCAGGAAACTCCCGCAGGGCCCGGTCGAGGAGCTCCTCGACCTGACCGGGGGTAGAAAAGCCAATCGTGTCCGCCAGGACGATCCAACGGGCCCCGGCCTCGGCGTAGGCCCGAGCCAGGTCCAGGACCTGTCCGGGTTCCACGTCGCCGGGACGACGATAACCGAAGGAGGTCGCGAGGGCGACGCGGACCGGGATTCCCTGGGAAGCCGCCTCGGAGACGAGGCCGAGCTGTTCCTCGGAGACCTCCCTCGTGCCGTGTCCCAGGTTGGCGCGGTTGTGCTCCTCGCTCACCGAACAGACCAGGCTGAGGACCTCGAGGCCAGAGTCCAGGAAGCGCTCGAAACCCCGGCGGTTGGGGACGAGGCCGGCGCGCCGGGGGCCGTCTGGGGAGCGCCGCGGCAAGGCCCGGACCAGGGCCTCGGCATCGGCGAGCTGGGGCACCCGGTCCGGGCGCACGAAGGAGGTCACCTCCACAAAGGCCGGGCCGGCAGCCTCGAGGAGGCGGAGGAACTCGAGCTTCTGGTCCAGGGAAAGGACCTCCGGCTCGTTCTGGAGGCCGTCCCGGGGCGAGGTCTCCAGGATGAGGACGGAGGCGGGGCCGCGTCTCATGGGTGGGTCAGGATCGGCTCCAGGCGCTCGAGGTGGGTCTCCGGAGCGAAGCGTTCGCGGAAGGCCTCCTGGGCCTCCCGGCGTCCCCGGTCCCCCAGATCCTCCCGTCCCCCCTGGAGACGCCGCAAGCCCTCCGCCGCCGCTCCGGGGCGGCCCGGCGGGACGACCGCAAGCCAGGGTTCGCCGAGGAGGGCCGCCAGACCGTTCGCCGGCGTGGTCAGGACGGCGAGGCCCCGAGCCGCGGCCTCCAGGCAGACGAGGCTGCAGGCGTCGGCGCGGGTGGGGTGGAGGAGGACCTCGGCGTCCTCGAGGGCCGCGGGAAAGGCTGGGTCCCAACCACGCAGGACCACGCCTTCCGGCTCCAGGCTGGCGGCCGGCCGGCGCAGAGCCCGTTCCAGATGGGAGCGGGAGCGACTCCACATCTCCAGGCGGGCACCGCTCTCCGGGGCGAGTTCGCGGAACCAGGCCAGAGCCACTTCCGCTCCCTTGAGACGGGCATCGCGGCCGCACCAGAGGAAACGGCGCGGACGCTGGGCGAGGGGACGCAGGGCCGGGGCCACGGGCACGAGGACCGGAGGCGGCAGGAGGAGCGTCTCCAGGCCGGGGCGGCGGGCGCGGAAGGAGGCGGCCAGCCGCGGCGAGAGGGCCAGGAGAGTCCCGGCGGCAGCCAGGCTCCTTTCCTCCAGGTCCTCCAGAATCCGGTCCCGCAGGCGCGGTCGTGCCCGTCCTCGGGCGCGGCGGAGTTCCTCCGCAGGGGGGGTGTGCGGCTGCCAGCAGGCACCGGCAAGGGGGATGGAGCGGAGGGAGAGGACCGCATCCGGCCGCAGGCAGCGGGCGGCCCGGGCAAGGGCGCGAGCGTCCGCCAGATCGCGCCAGGGCCGGGGAAGGGGCAGACGGGAAGAGGCGTCCACTGCGGTGAAGCCCGGGGGGGTGGCACGACCGGCATCGCGGGCGACGAGGAAGAGGTCGTGGCGTGAGGCCAGGGCCGGTAGGACCTCGCCGAGGTAGCGCTCGAGGCCGCCGCCCCGGGGCTGCCAGCGGTCCAGGAGGACCACGATCCGCATCGGGTCAGTCTGGGGTGTGCGGCCATCTCCCGCAACTGAAGCTGGCCCCGACGGCTGGAGCAGGATCCGGCGCGGAACGGTAACCCGCGGCCCCCGAGGCCGTCTCCTCCACGGGCGGGGTCTCCCGGCCTCGCCCGGGA
>JALUUN010000140.1 GCA_027021325.1 Planctomycetota bacterium | reverse complement strand
GCGCAGGGCGAAGACCGGGCGGCCGCCGCGGACCAGGAGGCTCCAGCCGTAGCTCCCCCCGCCGTGGGCCAGGACGACGCCGTCTTCGCCCCGCAGCCGTACCCGGGCCTGCACCGTGAAGGGGATCCAGGAGGGATCCGGGGCGGCGCCGGCCTCGGCCTGAAGGTCGGGCCAGGAGGCGGCGAGACCGGGCGGCTGCTTCCGCTGGCGGCGGCGGGCGAACTCCGCATGCCAGGCCTCCAGGGGCCGTTCGGGATCCCGCTCGCCGTAGCGCTCCTGGAGCCGCCGGAGCTCTGCCTCCAGTTCGCGCTGGACCGCGGCCACCTCCGGCCGGCCGTGGAGGCTCCGAAGCTCGTGCGGATCCTCCTCCAGGTCGAAGAGCTCCCACTCGCCGCGCTCGTAGTAGTGGATGAGCTTCCAGCGCTCGGTCCGCACTCCGTAGTGGCGCGCCACCCGGTGCGGTCCCGGGAACTCGAAATAGTGGTAGTAGAGGCTCCGCCGCCAGTCCTCCGGGGTCCCGCCCGCCAGCAGCGGCAGGAAGGAACGCCCGTGCATCGTGGCCGGGACCGCGACCCCGGCGGCATCCAGAAGGGAAGGTGCGAAGTCGATGTTCTGGACCAGGGCCGTGATCTCGGTCCCCGGTTCGACGTGCCCCGGCCAGCGCAGGAGCAGCGGCATGCGCAGGGATTCCTCGTACATCCAGCGCTTGTCGTAGAAGCCGTGGTCGCCCAGGAAGAAGCCCTGGTCCGAGGAGTACATCACGAGGCTCTGCCCGGCCAGGCCCAGGCGGTCGAGTTCGTCGAGGACGGCGGCCACGCTCCGGTCCACGCCGACGACGCAGCGCAGGTAATCCTGCAGGTAGGCCTGGTAGTTCCAGCGCACCCGCTCCTCGCCCTCCGGCGGAAGAGTCTCGTAGGAGGCGATCCGCGCCGCATAGGCCTCGTCCCAGAGGGCGCGCTGCTCCGGCCTCAGGTTCGAGGGCGCGCTGAGCTTCAGGTCGAAGTCGAAGAGATGCCGGGCGACGGTCATCTCCTGTTCCCGGAAGGCGCCGGCCCGCCCCGCGCCGTCGTCGAAGAGGGTCGGCGGCTCGGGGATCTCGCGGTCCTCGAAGAGGCGGAGTTCCCGCGGACCGGGCTGCCAGTTCCGGTGCGGGGCCTTGTGCTGCACCATGAGCAGGAAGGGCCGGTCCGGATCCCGCTCCTCGCGCAGCCAGCGGAGCGCCCGTTCGGTCAGGATCTCCGTCGTGTAGCCGGTCCACTCGACGGGCCCCTCGGGAGTCAGGAGGACCGGGTTGTAGTACGGCCCCTGGCCCTGGAGGACCTCGTAGTGGTCGAAGCCCTCGGGCGTGGACTTCAGGTGCCACTTGCCGAGGAGGACCGTCTGGTAGCCGGCTTCCTGGAGGAGCCGCGGCAGGGTCGGCCCGCTGCCGTCGAAGACCGCGCGGTTGTCGATGACCCCGTGGGCGTGGCTGTGCAGGCCGGTGAGGATGGTCGCCCGGCTCGGCGCGCACAGGGAGTTGCCGCAGAAAGCGTTCCGGAAGAGGGCCCCCTCCCGGGCCAGGCGGTCGATGCCCGGCGTCTCGACCAGACGCGAGCCATAGGCCGAGATCGCGTGGGCGGCGTGGTCGTCGCTGAAGAGGAAGACCAGGTTCGGCGGCCGCGAAGGCGCGGCCGGGGCGGCGGCCTCCTGCCCCTCCCCGGCCGTTCCGGCGCATCCTCCCGTCAGGAGCAGGAGGACGAGAGCGTGCCTCACGCCCCTTCGCCGCCGCCGCCGCCGGGCAGGGAGAAGTCCCGGTCCATGACGGTCTTGCGGCCGTCCCTGCGGGCGTTCTCGATGGCCTGGTCGCAGAGCTGGCGGATGAGGGCGCTCAGGGCCGGGGCCACGTTGCCGGAGGTGTTCATGCCGGACTGGCTCTTGATGTAGTTCTTGAGCTTGCTGACGACGACCAGGACCTCGGGATCGCTCATGGAGGGTCTCCTTCTGGGAACGGGCGGAAGAGCGGAGTCCGGCCCTGCCCGGGGGCCGGAGCGCGGAGTCTAGCGCCGGAGAGCGGCCCGGGGAAAAGGCCTGGAGGAGCTCGGGAAGGCTTCCGGCCGGAAAGGGAGGGGCCTCAGGAGCTCCCGGGCGGAAGCAACTTCCTTCCCGGGAAGGCCCGCAGGAGGACCGGGAGCAGGAGGAGATCCAGGAGCAGGGCCGCCAGCAGGATGGCCGAGAGCAGCAGCGGCGCCTCCCGCACCGGCCGGAAGGCGGCATCGAGGCCCAGGATCCCGGCCCCGGCCAGGATGCCGGTGGTGGCCACCAGGGCCCGTCCCGTCCCCCGGAGCGCCCGCTCCAGGGCCTCCTCCACGCCGCCGCCCCGCCGGCGCTCCTCCCGGAAGCGGTGCAGGAGGTGGATGCTGTCGTCCACCGCCAGGCCCAGGCCCAGGGGGAAGACCAGCACCGTCGCCACCCGGAGCGGGCTCCCGATCCAGCCGGCCAGGGCCAGGCCCGCGGCCAGGGGCAGGAGGTTCGGGACCAGGCTCAGGAGTGCCACCCGAAGGGAGCGGAAGAGCAGACCGATCATGAGGAAGACCCCGGCCAGGGTCAGGGCCAGGCTGTCCAGGAGATCCCGGACCACCCGCCGCCCGGACAGGTGGGCCAGGCGGTTGTAGCCCAGAGCCTCGGCTCGGATGGCCAGGGCCGGCTCGGGGGCGGCCTCCTCCAGGAGCGCCCGCGCCCGCGTCCGGATCTCCTCCTCCAGCTCCAGGTAGCGGCGCGTCCCGGTGTCGCCCAGGCGCACCAGGAAGCGCCCCTGCCGGAAGTCCTCCGTGACCAGGTGCCGCGGCCGGAACTCCGGCGGCACGAGGGCCAGGAGGCGGCGCGGATCCTCGGGCGCAGCGGTGCCGAGGACACCCCGGAGCTCCTGCTCCCAGTCGTTCCAGCATTCGACCCCGAGGACCTCGGGGTGGGCCTCCACCTCCTCCTCGAAGCGGCGCAGGGCCGAGCGCGCGAAGGGCGAGGCGAGATCGCCCTGCAGGCGCAGGTCGATGGAGAGGAGGCCCTGGAAGTTCTCCTGGAACCACTGGAGTTCCCGGACCGTCCGGTGCTCCGGCGGCAGTTCCTCGGTCCAGCGGGCGTCGCTCTCCAGGCGCAGGAGCCCGGGCACGCAGGCGAGGAGCAGGAGGAGGGCGGCGGCGGCTCCGGTCCGCGCCCCGGGCGGCCGCAGGCGAAGGGGCGGGAGCGCCGGCCGCTTCCGGCCGGCCGGCAGGAGGCGGAGCATCGCCGGAAGCGGGCCGAGGACCGCGAGCAGGGCCAGGCCGACCCCCAGCGCCGCCCAGAGCCCCAGGGTGCGCACCGCCGGATGTCCCGAGACGAGGAGCCCGAGGAAACCGAAGGCGGTGGTGAGACT
>JALUUN010000139.1 GCA_027021325.1 Planctomycetota bacterium | reverse complement strand
GGTCTCGGGAGCCTCGTCGGCTCCGGCGCTCGGGCTGCCGTCGGCGCCGGCTTCGCCCCCGCTGCTGCCGGCACCTTCCGCGGCGTCGGCTCCGCCTTCGGCCCCACCACCTCCGCCGGCGTCCCCGGCGCCGTCTTCTCCACCTTCCTCGCCGGCGGCCCGGGCTTCTTCCTCGGCCTTCTTCGCCGCCTCCTCCAGGGCCCGCTTCTCGGCGAGGCTCCGGGGCTTGCGGGAACCGTGGCGGGCGGAGCTGGACTGCGGCACCCAGCCCTTCTCCACCTCCACCCAGACGCCGTCCACGAAGCGCATACCCGGCGGGTGGTGGATCCAGTGTTCCGAGTAGAGACCGGAGTCGGCGGGAGGGACGGTCATGGCTCCTGCGGTTCCTGGCGGGGGAATCCGGGGCCGGGGCCGGCCCGGAAAGGGGCGGGATTCTATCAGCCTCCCGAGACCCGGCCCGCTTCGGCGCCCCCGAGGCTGCGCCGCCAGGCCTCGACGCGCTCGACTTCCTCCGGGGCCAGGGGCTGGCGCAGGAGCCAGCCGGTCAGCTGCAGGGCCTCGGGGCCGCGCCCGTTCCGCTGCAGGAGGAGGAACAGGCTCTCGGCCGCTTCCAGGTGGTCGGGTTCCAGTTCGAGGGCCCGGCGCCAGGCCTCTTCGGCGGCGGAAGCGTCCCCGGCCGCCGCCCGGGCCACGCCCAGGAGATGCTGGATCCCGGCGCTCTGCGGGTCGAGCAGGGCGGCCTGCTCGAGGAGGGCCGCCGCCCCTTCGTAGTCCAGGCCCTCCTCACCGGCGCGCGCCGCCTCCAAGGCGAGACGGCCGGCACGGAACCAGAGGGCGGGATCGTCCGGCTGCTCGACGAGGAGCCGGTCCATGGCCTGGACAGCGACGCCGTGGCGTCCGGCCAGGGCCAGGCCCTCGATGCGCAGGAGCCGGAGTTCGAGGTCCAGGGGCCGGAGGAGGTGCCGCCGGTCGAGGAGCAGGACGGCGCCCGCGCCGTCGCCGGCCTCGACCGCCGCCCGGGCTCCCCGCTCCAGGACCAGGAGATCCTTCGGGTAGCGGCCGGCGAGCTCCCGCAGGACCGGCCAGGCCTCGGCCCGGCGCCCGTCCTCGTAGAGGGCGTGGGCGCGCACATAGAGCAGGCGGGCGCGGCCGTCCTCGAGGACGGCGCGAGCCGCCGGGGCCAGGGCCGAGGAGCCAAGGCGCAGCTCCACCTCGGCGAGACGGTCCTCGCACAGACGCAGGGCGTCGCGCTGGGTTTCGAGGAGGATCAAGGCCCAGCCCTGGAGGGCCGCCGCCTCCAGGGAATCCCGGAGTTCGCGGCCCGTCTGCTCCAGGAGGGTCGCCGCCTGCCGCGGCCGGTGCAGGGCAAAGGCCTCACGGATCGCGGGCCAGGTTCCGGCGGTGAGGAGCCGCCGGTCCGCCGGCCACAGGGCCTCGGGAACGCCGGGCACCTCCACCGCCGGCAGTGCGGCCGGAGCCGGGGCCGCCTCTTCCTTTGCGGTGCTGGAAGCCGGCAGAGCGGCGGAGCCCCGGCGCAACCAGGGGTGCGGCAGACCGCGCACATCGCTGGTCGTCACCGTGTCGTCCTGCGCCGGCACGGCCGCGGGATCCGCCTCGCCGAGGACGGCGGTACAGGCCGCAGCGAGGAGCAGGAACGGAAGGGCGGAATGACGGCGCAGGTCCATGACGTCCTTCCCTCCAGGTGCGGAAGGCGAACGAAGTCTAGCAAGAGGGGGCAGGGTCCCGGCTACAATCGGGCGACCCGTTCCGGGGAGTCCATGCAGCAGCACGTCCAGGCGATCTTCCTCGACGCCGGCAACACGCTCTTCGTCGAGCGCCGCCCGCGCACGGAGATGTATGCCGAGGTCGCCCGCGAGTTCGGAAGCGAAGCCACCGCCGAGCATGTCGAGCGCTCCTTCTCGATGCGCATGAAGGAGCTGCCGGCGAGCATCGACGGCGCCTACCGCTTCAGCACCGACTGGTTCCGGGCCTTCCACGACCTCCTGTTCCAGGATCTGGGAGTCCCCGGCGGGCGCACCGGCGACGCCCACGAGCGCATGGTCGAGGTCTTCGAGGATCCGGCGAACTTCCAGGTCTTCGAGGAGGTACCCGAGGTCCTGGCCGACCTGGCGGACCGCGACCTCATCCTCGGCGTTGTGTCCAACTGGTCCGAACGCCTGCCGCGCCTCCTCCAGGCCCTGGGCATCGCCGAGCCCTTCGACTTCATCGTGACCAGCGCCGAACTCCGGGCCGAGAAGCCCGACCGCAGCATCTTCGAGCGTGCCTTGTTCCGCGCCGGCCGGCGCGCCTCCGAGACCCTCCACGCCGGCGATCACTTCGAGCGCGACGTCCGCGGCGCCCTGAATGCCGGTCTGCGGGCGGCCCTGGTGGAGCGCAACGGCGATCCGGCGCGGAAGCGGAGCAGCGAGCGCGAGGGGGTGCCGGTCCTGCGTGACCTGCGGCCGCTCCTGGCCCTGGCCGCGCCCGCCTCCCATGCCTCCTCCTCCTGAGGTCACCCCCGCCGAACTGGAGCGCGCCTCGGCGGCGGCCGGCCGTCTCCTGGAGGACCTCGCCTCCTCCTTCGTCGGCCAGCGCCCTCTCGTCGAGCTCTCCCTGGCCGCGCTCCTGGCCCGCGGCCACCTGCTCCTGGAAGGAGCGCCGGGCCTGGGCAAGACCTGGCTGGTGCGCTCGCTGGCGCGGCTTCTCGCTCTCGACTTCGGCCGCGTCCAGTGCACCCCGGACCTGATGCCCGCCGACATCACCGGCGGCGAGGTCCTGGCGCCCGACGGCGGCTTCCGTTTCGTGCCCGGGCCGGTCTTCTGCCAGGTGCTCCTGGCCGACGAGATCAACCGCGCCACGCCCCGCACCCAGGCGGCGCTCCTCGAGGCCATGGAGGAGGGGCAGGTGACGGCCGGGCTGGAGTCCCACCCCCTGCCGCGGCCCTTCTTCGTCGCCGCCACCCAGAACCCCATCGAGCTGGAGGGCACCTGGTCCCTGCCCGAAGCGCAACTGGACCGCTTCCTCTTCAAGCTGATCGTGCGCCAGCCCGGGCTCGAGGAACTCGACGAGATCCTCGCCGGCCCGCCGCGGCCCCGGCCCGAAGGCACGGGCCTCGAGGCCGGCGAGGTCCTGGCCCTGCAGGAGGCGGCCGCGGCGGTGGTCGTGGCCGAGCCCCTGCGCCGGCGGGTGGCCGAGATCGTGCGCGCCACCCACCCGGGCAACCCGGAGGCACCGGCCGCCGTCCGCGCGGGCGTGCGCTATGGCGTGTCGCCCCGGGGCGGTCTGGCGGTGCTGGCCGGCGGCCGCGCCCTGGCGCTCCTGCGCGGCCGCACCCACGCCAGTCCCGAGGATCTGCGGGACGCCCTGATCCCCGCGCTGCGCCACCGCCTG
>JALUUN010000138.1 GCA_027021325.1 Planctomycetota bacterium | reverse complement strand
TCCCGGGCGAGGCCGGGAGACCCCGCCCGTGGAGGAGACGGCCTCGGGGGCCGCGGGTTACCGTTCCGCGCCGGATCCTGCTCCAGCCGTCGGGGCCAGATTCGAAAAAGTCGCACCCCCTCGAACCCACCCTGCGCGGGAATCCCGGCTAGAATCGCCGGGTCCCTCGGGACTCCCGTCAAGCCCCCAAGACAACCATGAAGTACCTCGCACTCCCCCTTCTGAGCCTCGGCCTCGGCGCCCCGCTCCTCGCGGGCGCCCCCGCCCTGGACCTCCAGGATCCCGCGCCGGCGGCCCGGCCCCAGGAAAGGCAGCGTCCCGAGAAGGCCAAGGAAAAGGACAACCACGCCCGCCGCGCCGAACGCGCACACGACGAGAAGGTCGAGCGCCGCGTCGCCACGGGCAAGATCGATCCGGCCGAGCGGGAACTCGCCCGTGAGGAATCCGACTACCGCATGCGCAAAGCGCGCCTGGAGCGCATGCGCCAGATCTACCAAGAGCGCGGCGACCAGGAGAAGGTCGCCAGGATCGACGAGCTCCTGCGCAAGAACGAGGCGCTGAAGGAGAAGAGGGTCGACCGTCTGCGCCGGGTCCACGGCGACGAGAAGGTCGAGGCCGCACGCGCCAGGATGCGCGAGCGCGTCGGCCGGCTCGACGAGGAGCAGCGCCGCGAGCGGGCCGAACGGATCCGCTCCCAGAAGGACCAGAAGGGCGAGTCCATCAAGGGCCGCGATCCGCGGGAGGTCCGCGAGCGCCGCGGCGCGACGCCGCGCAACGAGCGCAAGCGTCGGGGCGGCGGAGGCCGCTGAGCCCCATGGCCCGCACCCTCCTGCCCTTCTTCATGATCGCCTCCGGCCTCGGCCTCCTCGCCTGCGGCGGGGAGACCGAAGCCAGTGAAGGCGATGCACCCGTGATCCCGACCGAGGCGGAGGCCGCCGAGCAGGCGGCCCAGGCCATCAACGAAAGCAACGTGGACGAGGAACTGGAGCGGACCCTCCAGGAGATGGAAGCCCTCGAGGCCGAAGTCTCCGGAGGCTGAACCGCCCGCCGCGTTCCGCCCATGGCCCCGGACCTCCCCGGCGAGGTCCGGGGCCGCGCCGTTCCCCGTGGGCAGAGGTCGCCGCGGCTATCCTGGACCTCCCCATGCTCCTCGCGGCCTCCTTGACGGCCGGACTCCTCCTCACTCCCCAGGGGGAGGCGGCCCCCGACTTCGCCCGCCAGGTGCGGCCGATCCTGGCCGACCGCTGCTTCGCCTGCCACGGGCCGGACGGCGCTTCCCGCCAGGCCGGCCTGCGCCTGGACCGGCGGGAGGACCTGGTGCGGGACCGCGGCGGCTGGGCCGTGGTCGTGCCAGGGGATCCGGAGGCCAGCGAGCTGGTCTTCCGGATCCGCGCGCCGGAGGCCGAGGACCGGATGCCGCCGCCCTCCTCCCACAAGACCCTCTCCGAAGCAGAAAAGGATCTCCTGGAGGCCTGGGTCCGGGCCGGCGCTCCCTGGGAAGAACACTGGTCCCTGGTCCCGCCGCGGCGCCCGGAGATCCCGGAGGTCGAGCGGCAGGCCCTCGTCGCGACGCCGGTGGACGCCTTCCTCCTCGCTCGCCTGGAGCGCGAGGGCCTCCCGCCGGCAGCGGAGGCCGAGCCTCGCGTCCGGCTGCGGCGCCTGTACCTCGACCTCACGGGGCTCGCGCCGACGGAGGAAGAAGTCCGCTCCTTCCTGGCAGACCAGGAGGAAGGCGCCTGGGAGCGGCGCGTCGAGGAACTCCTTCACTCGCCGCGCCACGCCGAGCGCATGGCACAGCAGTGGCTGGACCTCGCCCGCTTCGCCGACACCGTCGGCTACCACGGCGACCAGACCCACCGGAGCAGCCTCTACCGGGACTGGGTGATCTTCGCCTTCCGGGAGAACCTCCCCTTCGACCGCTTCACGCGCATGCAGCTCGCCGGCGACTTTCTCCCCGGAGAGGACGAAGACGCCCGCATCGCCTCCTGCTACAACCGCCTGCTCCAGACCAGCCACGAGGGCGGTGTCCAGCTCGAGGAGTACGCCGCCATCTACGACGCCGACCGGGTCCGGAACTTCGGCAGCGCCTGGCTCGGCCTGACCGTCGGCTGCGCTCAGTGCCACGACCACAAGTTCGATCCCATCGCCCAGCGGGAGTTCTACGAGCTGGCCGCCTTCTTCGCCGATATTGACGACCTCGGGCACCTGCGGGACGACTCCGGCCGCAACACCCTGCCGACCCGCAGGGAGCCGGAGGAAGAGCTCTACGGTCCCTTCGAGCGCGAGGCCCTGGCCGCCCTGGAGGCGGCCCTGGCCCGGGCGGAGACCGAAGCCGAGCGGCGGCGCCTGGAGGAGGAGCGCACGACGATTCGCCCGCGCGCCGTCATGGTCACCCGGCACACCACCCCGCGGGAGATCCGGGTCCTGCCCCGTGGCAACTGGCAGGACCGCAGCGGGCCCGTGGTCGAGCCCCGTACGCCGCGGATCCTGCCGCCGCTGCACGCCCGGGGCGGGCGCGCCGACCGCCTGGACCTTGCGGACTGGCTCTTCACACCGCGCCACCCGCTGACGGCGCGCGTCGTCGTCAACCGGCTGTGGCAGCAGTTCTTCGGCCGCGGCCTCTCTCCCACCACCGAGGATCTGGGAAGCCAGGGCCAGCCGCCCACCCATCCGGAGCTCCTGGACTGGCTGGCCGTGGAGCTCGAGGACTCGGGCTGGGATCTGCGCCACGTGATCCGCCTCCTGGTTCTGTCCCGGGCCTACCGGCAGGCGAGCCAGGTGCCCGAGGAGATCCGGCGTCTCGACCCCGGCAATCGCTGGTTCGGCCGGCAGAACCGCTGGCGGGTCCCGGCCGAGGAGGTGCGCGATCTCGCCCTCCAGGCCGGGGGACTCCTGGTCCACC
>JALUUN010000137.1 GCA_027021325.1 Planctomycetota bacterium | reverse complement strand
CCTCGGGCCGGCCCCCGGCGTCGAACAGGCGGGCGCGCACGTCCACCTGCACCAGGGGCTTCTCCCCAGGCCGGTGGAACTTGCCGGCATGGTCGTCGGCGGTGATCAGGAAACGGCCGTCGGGGGCGACCACGGGACGTGCTGCGGTGGCCCATCCCTGAAGAGCGAGATCCACCGCCTGGGAGGCACCCAGCGGCCGGGCGGCTTCGTCGAAGCGGCGGAAGCGGACGTGGTAGTCCCCGCCGCCTTCGGTGGCCATCCAGGCGACGACGAAACGGCCGCGGGCGTCGGCATCCACCTGAGCCTCCAGGTGGGTCATGTCCTGCCGGTCCTCGAGGGCGAACTCCTCGCCGGCGGGCAGGCCTTCCTCGAGAAGGCGGCCGGCGAGCCCCAGGGGCAGGCCGTTCTCGTCAGCGCGGCTCCAGACGGCGACGACGCGGTTGCCGGGAAGAGCCGCCAGATCGGGCATGCGCTCGGTGCAGTCTTCCACGGTGCCGAGGCGCAGGACCGGCCCGGCCTCGCCCGCTGTGTCGAAACGACGGGTCTCGACGACGCGTTCCTTCAGGGTGGTCCGCACCCAGGCGACCTGGATGCTGCCGTCCTCGGTCACCGCGAGGGCGGGGTCATCGCAGGTGGTGAAGGGGCCGCCGGCAACCTTGATCTCCGCGCCGACGGGCTGAAAGCCCTGGTCCGTCCACTCGAGGCGGCGCAGGAACACGCCGTGCTTCGGCGTTCCGGGGGCCAGAGAGGTCCAGGCCACCCAGGCGGAACCGTCCGGCCCGAAGGCGACGTTGGCGTCGAGCTGGCTTCCCTGAAGGGTCTCGTTGACGTGGATCTCGGTCCCCAGGGGCCTTCCGAGGGGATCCAGGAGCTGGGCGAAGACACCGTAGTTGCCGAGTTCCTGACGGCGGCTGGCCCAGACGGTCAGAAGGCGGCCTTCCCCGTCCACGGCGACGGTGGCGTCCTCCTGGGCACTGAAGGTGTAGGTATTGCAGGAGACTTCCCGGCGCAGAAGGTCCTGCAGGGGGCCGGGTGCCGGCTCCTGGGCCGGAACGGCACCCGCGGTCAGAGCCGCGAAGGCGAGGATGGCGGATCGAGGCATGGAGGCTCCGGGTGGGAGGGTGGGGTCGCGGCGGCCGCCGCGAGACAGAACAGGGACCTCCAGCCTAGCGGATGGGGGCCGGCTCTGTTTCGCTTCCTTTCTTCTCGCAGGCCTGAACCGTCCTTCAGCGGCGCGGGGCCTCGTGGCCCCGCTCGCCTTCCGGGCCGCTCCGCCGCGTCCTGCGCTCCGTGGCCGTGGATCCTCCCGCTCCGGAAAGCGGCAACCCGGGCCTCGGGGCGCTCCGCAATGCGGTCCGGGGTTCCTCTGCCGAAAGGGGAATCCCCGCCTTCCCAGGGGGGGAAGACGGGGATTCGAGGAGGGGACCGACCGGTCTAGAACCAGAACCAGCTCAGCAGGTTCGAGACCGTGCAGGAGCTGTCGTCGAGGGCCTGCAGGTGGATCAGGCGCCCGATGGCTCCAGCCGGGACGTTGGCCGTGAGGGTCGCGTTGCCGAAGGCGTCGGCCGTGGCCGTGCCGCCGATCCGTGGGTTCGCCAGATCCCAGTTGCTGCTGCCGCAGCCCGTGGGGCTGGAGCCGGTGGACAGGCTCCAGGCGTAGGTCACGGTGCCGTTGGCGGTGGCCCCGGTCACCGGGAAGTCGTTCACCATCCCGGCGAAACCCGGAACCGGATTCTGCAGGGTGATGTTGCTGCCGTCGGTGACACATTTCCAGGAGCCGATCCAGGTGCGCCAGAAGTTGCCAGCGGTCGGGTACTCCAGGTGCGACCAGAAGGTCTCGGGCAGTACGGGATCCTCCTCGACACCGCTGTAGTCGCCCCAGCGGCCCGAGGTGTCGGCGGCGGTGCCTACCTGAAGGGTGACGGGTGTCTGGACGGTTCCGGCCGGATCGCTGGGGGCGTGCAGGGTCCGCTGGATGGAGCAGAACTCGGTGCTGGAAGAGCGGTTGAAGGCGATGCCGATACAGCCGCTCGGCGTCACGGCGAGGTCGGCATGCCAGGTGTCGATGTCGCTGCCCAGGTCGATGTTCCCTTGCTGGACCACGGTCGGCGTGTTGCCGCTCTGCGGCCAGCCGCGCAGATCGAACTCGTACCAGCGGACATTGGCGGAGCTGCCGTTGCCGGTGTTGTGGACGGCGTAGAGGTGGTTGTTCCGCACCACGCCGTGCTTGATGCGCCAGTCGATGGTATCGAGCTTGGCGCTGGAACCCTGCTGGTCGGCATCCGGCGGGAAGCTGAAGGGGTTGACGGCTACCTCGATGCTGTGGAGCTGCCGGCTCGACAGTTCTGGATCGGTGATCGCCTTGATGTTCACCCGGTTGCTTGCGGAACTGTAGGTGGTGGCGAAGTAGAGGGTCGAGTCGTTGGCGTCCCGATTGGTCATGCAGCCCAGGCTGATGAGGCTGCCGGTGGTGTTCATGCGGATCGGCGTGTAGGGCGAGCCGTTCAGGACCGAGGACTTCAGCCAGATGAAGGCGTTGTTGCCGCCGCCGCTGAAGCAGTCGGTGGTCATGACGTAGGCGGTACTGCTGCTCCCGAGGTTGGGGAAATCCGGGAAGACGCAGGTCGGGCTGACCTTGTAGCGGTACTTGTGCCACTCGCCGGTAGTCGAGTTGTCCGGGAAGGGGTCGGCGCTGACCGCGAAGCACAGGTAGTCGCCGTCGCTGGCCAGTTCACTGGCGGCGATGATGAAACGGTCTTCCTGATGGTCGTACATGGCCAGCGGGTCGAAGACGAAGGTCTCCGAACCGAGGCTCGCCCAGAAGGCGTTCAGGGTCGTGTTCCAGAGCGGGTTGCCGCTCTTGTCGAAGGCCTCGACGCGCCCGTTCACCACCGCCACGATGTGGTTCTGGCCCACCGCCAGGTCCGGGTCGGGAGGCGTCCAGCCGGTATCGTTGATGGCATTGAAGCCGAAGTCGTTGCTGGCCGGAGGCGGGCTCGGCAGGTTCAGGAGCTGGTGGTTCGGGTCGTAGCTGGGGTAGCCGAGACCGTCGGGGTCCACGTCCTCGCTGCGCAGATCGAGACAGGCGGCCAGGGGCTCGATGGCCGGCGGCGCTTCGACCTCGAGGTCCGCGGAGGCCAGGAGGGTCAGGCCGATGGCGCGGCCGTCGTCGGCGGTCTTGCCGTTCCAGACCACCGCGACCTGATCGAGGCCGGTCCAGACCGCGTCGCGCAGATTCGGCCGCGTCTGCATGTACTGCTCGCCGGGGCGGAAGGCGTTGAGGACGAAGCCTTCACCCAGGGGTGTGCCGTCGGCGGCGAAGAAGCGCCCGCGCAGGTCCACCTGGCGGTCGGGTTTGTCCTTCACGCGCTCCCCCACGTCGAGGCCCTGGTGGTCGTTG
>JALUUN010000136.1 GCA_027021325.1 Planctomycetota bacterium | reverse complement strand
GCCGTCGCGGCTCACCGGAATCGCCTCCTCGACCACGACGTCCATGGAGGCCGGCGCATTCGCCGAAAGCCGCAGGATGGCGCGGTACACCCGGGTGATCCGCGCCTCACTGCCCAGGAAACCCGGCCCCTCGCGTTCGTCACGCTCGGTGAGGATGTCCACTTCCAGGTTCGGATCGATGCCGAGGTCGACGATGGTCGGATCGCCCCTGCGCAGGCTCGGGAAGCGGGTCTCCCCCAGGTAGTCGGGGCCGACATAGACCTTGGCCGGCCCGGCGAGGAGGGGTTCCTCGCCGCGGTGGGTGATCACAGCACGCAGGAAGGCGTGGGTGCTCAGGGAGGGCACGACGTAGCGGTGCACGTCCACCTCCATGCGACTCTCGGCCAGGGTGAAGCGGTGCACCTCGCCGTCGCTGCGAACCCGGCGACGGCCCGGAATGCTGTACTGGGAGGTCAGGCCGAGGTCGCTGAGCCGGACCTCCGGAGCCTCCCGCGCCGGGCGCACGCGGCCGGGCGCCTCCGCGGATCCGGCTTCGGGCGGCGGACCGAAGACCCGCAGCGGCAGGGCCGGAGGCCGCAGGCCCAGGTTCGGCATCGAAGTGCTGAGGAGAAGTTCGGTGTCCTGCCAGTCCTCGCCGCTGTTCTGGACCACCTCGGCCACGAGGACCACGCTGACGTCGGCGAGGTCGGGAGTGACACGGATGTCGTAGGTCGGCTCCCAGCGCGCCCCCTGGACCAGGTAGGAGAGACGCAGGCGCACCGCTCCGGCGGCCTGGAAGTCGAGGAGGGCGCGCGCCTCCAGCCAGGCTCCGGGCTCCTCGCCCCCGCCGAGACGGGCCTCGATCTCGCGCAGCTTGGACTGCAGCTCGGCCTCCTGCTCGCGCAGGCGCGCCCGCTCCAGCTCCAGGCTGGCACTCCGCTCCTGGACGAAACCGAGGATCTCGTCCACCGCGCCCAGGGTCGAGGCGTTCACGGCGCCGGAAACGCTGTGGCCCTGGGCGACCGACTCGATGAGGGCGTCCAGAACCCGGCTTCCGGCATCGAGACGCGCCCGGTCGGCCTCCAGGGCGACCAGACGCCGTTTCAGGTCGGCGCGCTCCTGGCCGAGCCGGTCCCGTTCCCCGGCGGTGAGAAGGGAGCCGACGACCCGGCGCAGCTCCAGGTCCCGGACCCGGGCCGGGCCTTCCTCGACCCGCGCCTGGAAGGAAGCGAGGCGTGCGCTCTCGGGGAAGGGACCGAGGACCACACGCTGCGATCCGGCGCCGGCGGCCTGGACTTCGAGGACACGCTCGACCAGGGCCTGCCCGTCGTAGACGGTGACCCGGTCCAGGCGCGGCAGCCGCCGCTCTTCGGGGACGGGGCGGGCCGGCTCCTGGGGAGCCAGGCTGGCGGCCAGGACGGCCAGACACAGGGCAGCGGCGCTCGGCATGGGCTCCTGCCGGGAGCAGGGGGCGGCTCCGGAGGAGGGGACATTGTAGGCCGGACCGCCGCGCCGGGCCCGGCCCTAGAATAGGCGCCGTGGAACCGGTCACCGTGGTCGGCGCCGGACTGGCCGGCTCCGAGGCCGCCTGGCAGATCGCCGAGGCCGGGCTGGAGGTGCGTCTCCTGGAGATGCGCCCGCTGCGGCGCACCCCGGTCCACCGGAGCGGGCACTGCGCCGAGCTGGTCTGCTCGAACTCCCTGGGCTCGCGCCTCCCGGACCGGGCCGGCGGGGTGCTCCAGGCCGAGCTCCGGGCCCTGGGGAGCCTGCTCCTGCGCCTCGCCGAGGAGCAGGCCGTGCCCGCCGGCCAGGCCCTGGCGGTGGACCGCGAGGCCTTCGCCGCCGCGGTCACCGCCGCCCTGGAGGGTCACCCCCGCATCCATCTGGAGCGGCGCGAGGTCAAGCGCGTCCCCGAGCAGGGCGTGACCGTCCTGGCCACCGGGCCCCTCACCTCCGAGGCCCTCGCCGCCGACCTCGAGCGCCTCGCCGGTGCCGGGCACCTGGAGTTCTTCGACGCCCTGGCCCCGGTCGTGACCCTGGAGAGCCTGGACCGCGCGCGCCTCTTCCAGGCCTCGCGCTGGGGCCGCGGCGGCGCCGACTACTGGAACGTGCCCCTGGAGCGCGAGGACTACGAGCGCCTGGTGGACCGGCTGCTCCAGGCCGAGCGTCACGCCTTCAGGGACTTCGAGCTCGCCGATCCGCGGGCACCGCTCTTCTTCGAGCGCTGCCTGCCGGTCGAGGTCCTCGCCGCCCGCGGCCGCGACGCCCTGCGCTTCGGCCCGCTGCGGCCGGTGGGCCTCACCGACCCGCGCACCGGCCGCCGCCCCTGGGCGGCCCTGCAGCTGCGGCGCGAGAACGCCGAGGGCACCCTCCTCAACCTCGTCGGCTTCCAGACCAACATCCGCCACGGTGAACAGGAGGAGATCCTGCGTCGTCTGCCGGGCTTCGCCGAGGCCGAGTTCGTGCGCCTCGGTTCCCTGCACCGCAACACCTTCCTCTGCTCGCCCCGGGTCCTGGAACCGAGCCTCGCCTGGCGCGGCCGTCCGGACCTGTTCCTGGCCGGCCAGCTCACCGGCATGGAAGGCTACCTCGGCAACATCGCCAGCGGCCTCCTGGCCGGCCGCAACGCCGTCCGCCGCGCCCTGGGCGAGGCCCCCGAGACCCTGCCCCGGGAGACCTTGATCGGGGCCCTGGCCGAGCACATCGCCCGCGCCCCGGCCGAGACCTTCCAGCCCATGAAGGCCGAGTTCGGCCTGCTGCCGCCGCTGCCGCGGCCGCCACGGGCGCGCGCCGAGCGCCGCCGCCTGCACGCCGAGCGCTCGGCCAGGACCCTGGCGGAGCACCTGGCCCGCCATCCCCTGCCCCGCATCGCCCTGCATCCCGCCACCTGACCATGCTCCAGACCGTTCCCGAGATCACGCCCTTCCGCAACGAGCCCTTCACGGACTTCTCCCAGGAATCCAACCGCCAGGCCTTCCAGGAGGCGCTGCAGAAGATCGAGAGCCGCCTGCCGGTGGTGGTCCGTCTCTGGATCGACGGCGAGGAGTCCGACGGGGCCGGAACCTTCAACTCCGTGGACCCGGGCCAGCCCGACCGGGTGGTGGCCAATTCCGCCCGGGGCGGGCGCGAGGACGCGGTGCGCGCCATCGCCGGTGCCCACAAGGCCTTCCCGGCCTGGGCCGCGAAGAGCGCTGCCGAGCGCGCCGACATCCTGTTCCGCGCCGCCCGGGCCATGCGCCTGCACAAGCACGAGTTCTCGGCCATGATGGTCTACGAGGTCGGCAAGAACTGGGTCGAGGCCGACGCCGACACCGCCGAAGCCATCGACTTCCTGGAGTTCTACGCCCGGGAGGCCCTGCGCTACGCCCGCAAGCAGCCGATCACGCCGCACCCCGCCGAGGACAACGAACTCGTCTACATCCCCCTG
>JALUUN010000135.1 GCA_027021325.1 Planctomycetota bacterium | reverse complement strand
AGGCCCGCTACCACATCTTCGGCCGGTCCGGCCGGTCTCCTCCGGGGAATCCTCCCCGGTCCGCCGGGGCCTCCTCCCCGGGCCCTGCCGCGGGCTGGATCCTCTCCCTGCCGTGGCGACCGGCGTCCCGGATCCAGCCGGCTACGAGCCTCTGGGCCCGCCGGCAGGCCTCGGCCCAGGAGCGGCCCCCGGCCAGGAGGGCCGCGGCCGCGGAACTCCAGGCGCAGCCGGTCCCCCGGACCACCGCGCCGCCCGGAAACCGCTCCACCGCGAAGCCCTGCGGCTCCCCCGGAGCCGTCCAGAGCAGGTCCTCCGCCCGGGCCCCGGCGGCATGGCCGCCCTTGAGGAGGACGGCGCCGAAGCCGGCCTCCAGGAGGCGCCGGGCCGCCGCCCCGGGGTCCTCCGCCGGCCCCTCCCCGGCCAGGAGGGAAAGCTCCTCCCGGTTGGGCGCCACCAGGACCTGAGAGCGGGCGAGGAGCGGGAGCACCCGGCCCAGGGCGGCAGCATCGAGGAGCTCCGGCCCGCCCGGCGCCGTACGGCTGGCCCGCAGGACCGGATCCCAGACGACGGGGAGGCCGGGAAGCCGGTCGAGGAGGCCGGCGAGGACCGCCGCCGCCTCCACCGAGCCCAGGGCGCCGATCTTGACGGCCCCCGGCGCTTCCCCGGCGGCCGCCTCGAGCATGGCGCCGAGCAGCTCCGCCGGCACCGGCTCGACGCGCTCCAGGCCCCGGGCGCTCTGGACCGTCAGGCAGGTCGCGACCGGGAGGGCGGTGGCACCGAGGGCCTGAAGGACGCGCAGGTCGAGGCCGAGGCCGGCCCGGCCGCTCGGATCCAGGCCGGCGGCGACGAGGACCCGGGGAGGGGCGGCCACGGGCCTCTCAGGACTCGACGGGCCAGGCCCCGAGCATGTGGTAGCCGTTGTCCACGTGCAGGATCTCGCCGGTCACTCCCGAGGCCAGGTCCGAGAGCAGGAAGACGGCGGCCCCGCCCACGTCCACGCCGCTCAGGTTGCGGCGCAGGGGGACCATGCGCGCTTGCAGGTCGATCTTCTGCTGGACCCCCTTCACCGCCGAGGCGCTCAGGGTCTTGATCGGCCCGGCGCTGATGGCGTTGACGCGCATTCCCTGGGGGCCGAGGTCCGCCGCCAGATAGCGGACCGAGGCCTCCAGGGCCGCCTTCGCCACGCCCATGACGTTGTAGTTGGGCACCGCGCGCTCGGCGCCGAGGTAGGTGAGGGTCAGCAGCGAAGCACCTTCGCGCAGGAGCGGCTCGGCGAAACGGACCACCGCCGGGAAGGAATAGGCAGAGATGTCCAGGGCCAGCTGGAAGCCCTGGCGGCTGGTCTGGACGAAGCGGCCCTCCAGGTCCTTGCGGTCGGCGAAGGCGATGGAGTGGACCAGGAAGTCGAGGCCCTCCAGACGCCGCCCGAACTCTTCGCAAGCCTCCTGGATGGACTCGTCGCGGGTCACGTCACAGATCACCGGCAGGCCGGCACCGAGTTCCTCGGCCAGGGGGGCGCCCTTCTCCTGGAAGCGCTCGTTGGCGACGCCCAGCTCCACGCGGGCTCCCTGGGCATGGGCGGCGGCCGCGATATGCCAGGCCAGGCTGCGGCGGTTCGCCAGCCCGAGGACCACACCCGTCTTCCCTTCCAGCAGCATGTTCAGTCGCCTCCCTGTGGCCCCATTGTGGAGGCGCCGCGCCCCGGCTCCAAGACCGGATCAAGCCCGGGCAAAGGCCAGGACCGCGTAGGGTTCCGTGGCGCCGACCCGCGCCCGGTACACCTGCTCGTCCCCGTGGACCAGGCCGAGACGCCGCAGGGCCGGGCGGAAGGTCTTGAGGTTGAACTGGGTCACCTCGCAGAGAACCACCTCGTCGAGGCCGGCCTCGAAGCGCGCCTGGAGGTCGCCCAGGTGCTGCCACAGGCCCTTGTGCAGGTGGTGGCGGGTGAAGACCTCCTCGGCCGAGAGAGAGAGGTCGGTCTCGAAGGCGAAGCAGTAGCGCTGAAGGACGCCGGTGATCCCGTCGCTCGGCTTGTAGGGCAGTTCCTCATGGTAGAAGGTGCCCAGCCTCGACCTGTCCGGTTCCCCGTCGGGGCCCCGCCGGTGCAGCCAGGCGATCCCCGTGCGACCCTCGACGACGGCGCGCTCCTCCACCGGAACCGGGACCAGCAGATACTCGCCCTCCGAGGTCTCCAGGAGATCCCGCAGGGGGTCGCCGATGAAGTTCAGCCAGCGCATCGTGGAGGACAGCTCCCGGCCATGCGGAGCGCCGTCCTTGCGCTGCAGGGAGACCCCCAGGAGCATCCTGGAGTTCTCCGGTGACCACGCCGGTTGGCGGTGGGAGCGCGCCCATCCGTCCAGAGCATCGAAGACGCGCTGCAGCACCTGGCGCTCCCGGAACTGGAGGTGGCCGATGGTGTTCCCGAACATGCCGACGACCAGGGAGGCCTCCTGCTCGATCGGCGGCATGAGGGAGGCCCAGGACTCGGGCTGTTCCAGGTCGCCGAGGATCGGGTGTACGGTGAGGCGTCCGGCCGCCAGCTCCTCGGGAAACTCCTGGTAGAGGTTGGCCACGGCCTCGGAAAGGAGGACCGGGCTGAAGTCCAGGGGCACGGCCCGGACACAGCGGTTGCGGTTCTCTTCCAGGAGCTCGCGGATGACGCCGGCATCGGCGAGGCCGGAGCCCACGCCCAGGCCCAGGTACACGAGGTCGCCCTGGCCGGCCCAGCCGCTTCCCGTGCTTCCGTAGAGCTCGCCCCGGATCGCCTCCCGGGCACAGGCATTGACCTCGCGGTAGAGGGGAGTCGCCGTGACCGACAGCCAGTTGTCCGGCCCCCGGGCCGCGGTGTAGAGGTGCTTGTGGCTCAGGAGCCGGTCGCGCTCCATGGTGGCGAAGCCCGGCACGATCCAGCCCGACCAGGAGGCCGGGGGCACCCAGAACTGGACGTAGGACGGGCCGGCCTCGCCGTCGCCGGTGGTGGCCCGCGGAAGGTCCTGGATCCGCAGGCGGAAGCACTTCTCGCTGCCGTTCCCGTCGGCCTTGCG
Source organism: Planctomycetota bacterium (assembly GCA_027021325.1). Taxonomy (GTDB): domain Bacteria; phylum Planctomycetota; class UBA1135; order UBA1135; family UBA1135; genus JALUUN01. The sequence goes on along the minus strand of JALUUN010000135.1, from coordinate 364 downwards.
CTCCCAGCGCTCGTCCAGGACCAGGGTCTTCCCGGCCGGCACCTCCAGGGGCCATTTCTCCTGCTTCACGGCCTCCCGGAGCCGGCTCAGGGCCTGGCGGGCCGCCCGCAGCTTCTTGTCCGAGAGGGGGGCCTCGTAGAGACGCTCGGCGATGGAGCAGGTGTTTCTCCACTGGTTCAGGAGAAAGCGCGCGAGGGTCTGGGTGTGGCTGGACATGGGCGGCGGGCACGGGAGCCGGCACGGCAGGGCGTTATATTACCGATTATGCGTGACATATCTCTGTGGAGAGAGACCTTTTTGGCCTGGACGAGGCCCGCTTTTCGCGAAATGATCGTGGACGGTTCCTTCAACGTCCCTACGTGGC
>JALUUN010000134.1 GCA_027021325.1 Planctomycetota bacterium | reverse complement strand
AGGCCGCGGAACAGGTGGCACGCTGGATCCGCGAGGGGACGCCACCCCGGGAGATCGCGGTCTTCTACCGCACCAACGCCTGCTCGCGCTCCCTGGAGGCGGCCTTCACGCGCCTCCAGGTGCCCTACCAGGTGGTGGGGGGGCTTTCCTTCTTCGAGCGCCGCGAGATCAAGGACCTGCTGGCCTACGCACGCATGCTCGTGAACCCCCGGGATGACACCGCTGTCGAGCGCATCCTGAACGTCCCGCCCCGCGGGATCGGCGCGACCTCCCTGGGGCGCATCCGCGCCTGGGCCGGCGAGTTCGAGGAGACCCTGCTCCAGACCCTGTTCCGGCAGGATCTGCGCGAGGCCCTGGGCACCCGGACGCGCAAGGCGGTCAACTCCTTCCTGGGTCTCGTCCGGTCCCTGCAGGAGCACACCCAGAGTGCCGAGGACGCCTTCCGCCGGATCCTGGAGAAGACCGGCTACCGGCGCTACGCCGAGGCCCTCGGGGAGACCGAGGACGTGGACCGCGGGGAGAACATCGACGAACTCCTGGCCTTCGCCGCCGAGTACGACGAGCGCGAGGGAGGCGGTCTGCGCGGCTTCCTCGAGGAGGTGACTCTGCTGACGGACCAGGATCGCTGGGCCGACCAGGCCCAGCGGGTCTCCCTGATGACGGTGCACACGGCCAAGGGCCTGGAGTTCGACCGCGTCTGGGTGGTCGGCCTGGAGGAGGGGCTCTTTCCCCATGCCCGGAGCCTGGAGGATCCCGAAGGGCTCGAGGAGGAACGGCGGCTGTTCTACGTCGCCCTGACCCGGGCGCGCGAGGAGGTCTGCCTGAGCCACAGCCGGTTGCGCTTCCGCACCGGGGCGCCTGGGCCCCAGGCCCCCTCGAGGTTTCTGGACGAGCTGCCCGAGGATCTCCTCGAGGAAGACGAGGCCGGCGGAGACGGCTTCGAGGAGGTCGAGAAGGCGGCGGCGGGCGGCCTGCGTCTGGAGGCGGGAGACGCCGTGCACCACCGCGTCTTCGGCCGCGGCCGGGTCCTGCGCATTCTCGGGACCGGTGTGAACCAGCGCGTGGTGGTGGACTTCGGCTCCCAGGGCGAGCGCACCCTCCTCCTGGCCTGGGCGCCCCTGGAGCGCCTGGAGGAGGGTGCCTCCGGCCTGCGCCGGGAGGAGGGCGAGCTTTGAGCCCCCCGTCCGGCCTCCGGGAACGCCTTGCCGAGGCGACGGTCACCGGCTGCGGCCTGGGCCATGCCCCCTGGGCCTCGGGCACCTTCGGCACCCTCGGCGGCGTCGCCCTGGCCGCCCTGGCGGGGGCGGCCGCCCCGGCGGCCTACCTGCCCCTCCTTCTCGGGGCCGGCCTCCTCCTCACCCTCCTCGGAGCGGCCCTCGGGGAATGGGCGGAGCGGCGCTACGGGGGCAAGGATCCCGGCGAGTACGTCCTGGACGAAATCGTGGGCTATCTCCTGGCCGCCGCCTGGCCGGTCTTCCCGGGCTGGACGCACCTGGGAGCGGCCTTCCTCCTCTTCCGGGTCACGGACATCCTCAAGCCCTGGCCCGCCCGGCGCCTGGAGCGGGTGCCCGGCGGCTGGGGTATCCTCCTGGACGACCTGGCCGCCGGCCTCTGGGCCCTGGCGATCCTCGCCGGCCTGAGGGCCGCCCTTCCCGAACTCTGGAGCCCTTGACGCGTCCCCGGGAGACCGAGGAGTCCGGGCCGGCCCGCCGGCCGGCAGGGATGGGGCTCACCGGGCGCTTCACTCTGGCCCTGGCCGCCCTGTCCGTTCTCTTCGCCGTTCCGGCCGCCCTGCTCCTCCTGAGCAGCGCCGATCGGCTGCAGGAGGAGGCCCTGGTGCGCGCGCGCCGTGAGATCGCCGCCACCACCGCCGAGATGCTGGAGCGAGGCGCCCGGCTGCCCCCGGGCCTGAAGGCCCAGAGCTACACCCTCCCCGGCGGCCGCACGGTCCATGCCGGCCGCGCACGGGTGCCTACCGCGGGCGGCGAGGAGGTCGAGCTCCGCTTCCTCGCGGTTCCTTCGTCCAGGGAGGGGGAGGGCCCGGCCGTGGTCCTCTACTATCCCCCGGAGGACGATCTTCACGCAGGCCGTCAGCTCCTGGTCCTGGTTCTCATGGTCACTGGCGGCCTGGTCCTGGTTCTGGTTCTGGTCGGTGCCTGGACCTCACGCCGGCTCACGGCCCCTCTCCGCGAGATGATCGACCGGGTGTCCTCCATCAGCCGCGGCCACCTGGGGGAACCCATCCACGTGCGCGGCGCGACCGGGGAGCTGGCCCAGCTCGGCCGCGCCGTGGACCGCATGGTCCGCGGCCTCCTCGAGGGCCAGAAGGTCCAGGCCGACCTCCAGCGCCGGCGCAAGGAGGCGCAGGTCCTCCAGGAGTTCCGCAACAACCTCCAGCCCATGCGGGTGGAGCCGCCGCCGGGCTGGGAGGTGGACAGCCTGCGCATCCAGGGTGCGGGCGCCGGTGGCAGCGACTTCGTGGACACCCTGGCCGACGGCGAGGGCCGGATCTCCCTGCTCGTGGGAGCGGCGGCCGCCGAGGGCGCGCCCGGCGCCCTGCTCATGGCCATGGCCCGCGCCAGCCTGCGCAGTGCCCTTCTCGCCGGCCACGGGCCGGCCGAGGCCGCCGACCTCACGAATTCCTCTCTCAACCGGGATCTGGCCCGGGGCCTCTACGCCAACGCCATGATCGTCCGTGTGGATCCCCGGAACGGCCATGTCGAACTGGTGAGCGCCGGCCACAAGGCCCCCGCCATCCGGCTGGATGCCCCTGCCGGCACCCTGCGCCGGCTGCAGCCCAACGGCATCGCCCTCGGCTTCGACGCGGGACCGGTCTTCCGCAGTTCCCTGGAGCAGGTGGAGCTCGACCTGGCCCCCGGCGACGCCCTCTTCCTCTACGGCCCGGGAGCCGAGGACTGCGTCGGCCTCCAAGGCCGCCGGCTCGGCGAGAAGGGGGTCCACGCCCTCGCCAAAGTGGCCCTGGAGGAGGGGCTCCAGGCGATGAACGAGCGCCTGACCGCCTTCCTGGGCGGCGAGGCACCGGGCCGGGATCTGGTCTTCGCCCTGGTCCGCCACCGGGGCGGCGGGGCGTCGGGAGGGGAGGCCGCGTGACCGTCCATCCGCCCGACCGGGGACGGGGTGCCGCCGAGCGCCTGCGCCGGCAGGACGCCGCCGAACTGGGGCTCGCCGAGTTCCAGGCCCTGATCGAGGCCATCTACTTCCGCAAGGACCAGGGCCGGGGCCTGGAGCGGACCTACCTCTGGTTCGCCGAGGAGGTCGGTGAGCTCACCCGCGCCCTGCGCCGGGACGACGCCGCCAACCTCGAGGAGGAGTTTGCCGATGTCCTGGCTTGGCTCGCGACCCTGGCCTCCATCCGCGGCGTGGACCTGGAGGCCGCCGCCCGCCGCAAG
>JALUUN010000133.1 GCA_027021325.1 Planctomycetota bacterium | reverse complement strand
GGAGACCCCGCCCGTGGAGGAGACGGCCTCGGGGGCCGCGGGTTACCGTTCCGCGCCGGATCCTGCTCCAGCCGACGGGGCCAGATTCGTCTGCAGGCGCAGCCACGCCCGCTCCCTCCCAGGCAAGCCACGCTCCAGGACCAGACTCCCGTCCTCGCCACCTGGCCAGGAACCTCGAAACACCTGTTCCGCGACGGCCGGGTGCTCAACCTCGACCACCTCCTCCGGCAGGAGAAGCAGCTCCCCGCCGCCGCTCTGGAGGCGCAACTCCCCCCCCAGACGCAGGCGGCTCCGCGAAGTCCCGAGCACGAGCCGGCGCCGAAGGTCCAGACGCCAGACTCCGGGCCGGCCGGCGCTCCCCCGCTCCCAGCGCAGGCTGCCGCTCCAGCCCTCCAGAATCTCCTCCAGGCCCGGCTGCAGCATCCGAGTCGTCCCTGCGACCTGGGCGTCCCAGTCCACAAGCCAGCGCCGCGCCTCCCCGGAGGCCAGGCGCAGGGGCGCACGCCCGCAGAGCCGCGCCGCGAGTCGCAGTTCCGGGGCCTCGCCGGCTCCCTCGATGCGGCAGCTCCAGGGCCGCAGGATGTGCCAGGCGTCCTCGAGAACGCTCTCGGCACGGGCGCCGGCCTCCGGTCCGCTCAGGGCGACGAGGCCCGAGGAGCTCGACCAGACCGGACCGTCCCGCTCCCAGGCCCGAAGCAGTGCCGGCCACTCCTCCTCAGCGGCGAGGGCAGCAAGATCCAGAAGCACGGCTGCCCCGCTCTCCGCCGGGCCGGGCGGCGGTCCTCCTTCCAGCTCCAGATACAGGATCCAGGGCTCCCCTCCCAAGCCCGGCAGAGTGACCTTCTGCTCCTCACCGGGCGGCATCCAGAGCCGAAGCCCGGCCTCGAGGAGACGCACGGGCAGGCGGTCCAGGCCGGCGAGGTCCCGGGACTCGGCAGGAAGCGGCTCGCCGGGAAGGCGCTCGCTCCGCGTGAGGCAGAGGTCCAGGGCATGGCCACGGCCGGCCAGCGGAAGCAGGCGGAAACCCAGACTGAGCCCGGACCACAGCCGCCCCTCCAGGGGATCGGCAAGGGCCGAGCCCGAAGCCAGCTCCGCGGCCAGGCGCAAGACGACGCGATGCTCGACGCGTCCGCCGGCGAGGCGGGGCTCCGCCGGCAGGAGGATCTCCTCGCCCCCTGCCACCCAACGGCCCCCTTCCTCGATCCGCCAGCGGAGGCTCCGACCCTGCGGGCGCGTCGTGGCCAGGAAGCGCTCCAGGCTCGTCCGGTCCCAGCCGTTCTGCTGGGCCATCCAGGCGGCCCGCGCCCGGCGGTCCGTCTCCCGGTCCCAGGGATCAAGCTGCAGCCAGGGCACCTGCAGAGCCCACCAGGCCCGGGGCGGCCGGCCCTCCTCGGCGATCCAGACCGACGGCTCTCCCGAGGCGTCGTAACGCCGCAGGGGACGGGTGGCATGCGGAGCGAGATCCGCGGGCTCCTGGGCCCGGGGCGAAGGCGTCTGGAAGACGCCAGGGAGAAGAAGGATGAAGAGAAGTCTCATGGCAAGGCGTTCCTCGCGGCGGCAGCCGCCCTCAGCCGCTGTCCCGGACGAGCCGCAGGGTGTGGGTCCGGGCGCCGTCCAGGAGGCGTCCCTCCAGAGCCTGGGCGCCGGGCTCGTAGGACCCGAGAAAGCGCAAGGTACGGCTGCGCAATCCCTCCCCCTCCTGGAGCAGGAACTCCAGGCGGCCGCCTCGCAGCGACGGCCGGACCACGGCCCACTCCGAACCGGGGCCGGGCTCCAGGCTCCAGACCCGGCCATCGTGGCTCTCGGCCACGAGCTCGACGACACGATCCTCGAAGCGGCCGCGCCAGACGACCCGCCGAGGGCCGGGGGTCGGGTCCACCACGGGGTCGGCGGCCGGCTCGGGCGGCGCCTCGGGAGCCGGCGTCTCCAGGGCGCCGGCAGACCCCGCCTCCGCAGAAACCCGCTCCTCGGGCTCCCGCGAACAGGCCGGCGGGAGGAAGAACAGCAACGGCAGGAGGCGGCAGGCGAGAAGGAAGCGCGGCGACATGGTTCCGGGGTCGTGGCCGCAAGCCACGACCGGGCCCAGCTTAGCGCAAGACGGGGCGCGCCCGGCGCCGCCCTCTCGGCAACCTCTGCAGCACCCGGCGGCGGGACTTGAGTCCCGAATCCCTCTTTTCCCGGCCCCGGGGCCCCGGGATGCACCCTGGAGCCCGGCTCCCCGGATCCGATGCTGCCTTGGACCCGGAGCCGCCCGGCCCGGCCCTTCCTTTCCAACCTGCACCCCGCTCCGGCGCCGTCCCCTGCGCGCTCCCCCGAACGATGAACATCCTCATCGCCGAAGACGATCCGGTCAACCGCCGCCTCCTCCGCAAGACCCTGCAGAACTGGGGGCACCATGTCGTGGAGGCCCGCGACGGTCTCCAGGCCTGGACCGCCTTCCAGCAGGGCGGCTTCCGGATGGTCATCACCGACTGGATGATGCCGGGACTCAGCGGCCCGGAATTGTGCCGCCGGATCCGGCTCAACGAAACCCGCGACGACATCCAGTCCTACATCATCCTCCTGACCGCCCGCGGTTCGATCCAGGACCTGGCCGCTGGTTTCGAGGCCGGGGTGGACGACTTCATCTCCAAGCCCTTCGAGCCCGACGAGCTCCGTGCCCGCCTGAACGCCGGCAAGCGCATCGTGGGCCTCCAGGAGGAACTGGTCGCAGCGCGTCACAAGATGGAGCAGCTGGCGCTCACCGACGGCCTCACCGGCCTCCTGAACCGGCGCGCCCTCATGGACGCCCTGCGGCGGGACGAGGACCGCATGCGCCGCGCCCAGGAGCCCATCGCCGTGGTCATGACCGACGTGGACCACTTCAAGCGCTTCAACGACCGCTACGGGCACCAGACCGGCGACCAGGTCCTGTGCCTGGTGGCCGACTGCCTGCAGGCGAGCGTGCGCACCGGCGACCAGGTCGGCCGCTGGGGCGGCGAGGAGTTCCTCCTGATCCTCCCCGGCGCCGACGTACTCCAGGCCTCGGAAGTCGCGGAACGCTGCCGCGAGTTGATCGCCAACCAGGTTCTCGAGGACTCCGAGCACGGCGAGATCCGGGTGTCCTCCTCCTTCGGCGTCGCCTCGACCGAAGGCGCCGACCGCGAGGACATCATGAGCCTGGTGCAGCAGGCCGACCAGGCCCTCTACTGGGCCAAGGAAGCCGGCCGCAACTGCGTCAAGATCTACACCCCGGGGCCGGAGCGCCACGCCACGCGCTGAGGCACAGCATGGGCCCCCCGCCTCCGTGCACCGCCCTCGCGGCCGTGCTCCTGGCCGCCCCCCTGGCCGCTCAGTACCCAGGCGGGCCCCTGGAGCCGGTCCGGAGCCTCCCCGGACAGCGCGACGGCGAGGGCTATGGCACCGTCCTGGCACGCCTCGGCGACC
>JALUUN010000132.1 GCA_027021325.1 Planctomycetota bacterium | reverse complement strand
GCCCGGACGGCTTCGCCCGGGCCATGTGCCCCATCGAGGGACCCGGCCCGGTCTGGATCTCCGGCGCCATGCTGCTTCGGGAGGACGGGGAGGAACAGCTCTACGCGTACTACTCCCGCCACAAGAGCCTCGGTGAGATCCATGAACAGGGGATCGTGCGCTGGAATCCGGAGCGCGAGATCTTCGAGAAGTGGCGTGAGTTCCCCCGCGATGCGGAGCTGCACCCGGGCGGACAGACCGTGCGGGTGCGCGAGGACGGCCGGGAGTGGTTCGTCTTCCCCCTTCCCTACCCGCAGGTCCGCGTCGAGGCGCGGGTGGAGGCCCTGGGCGACCCTGGCGCCTACGAGGCCTTCACCTGCCTGCTGCCAGGAAGCGCCTGGGACGCGGAGGCTGGGGTGGAGCGGGACACGGCCGGCCGCCCGGTCTGGGCCTGGAAGCGCGCCACCGCCTTCGTGGACGAGAAGCGGGAAGAGGAGCTCGTACGCCGGGGGCTCCTGAAGGATGAGGAACGCCTCGCCCGTCTCCACGACGTCGAGACCGGCAAGCCGCTGCGCGCCCACAACGGCGCCATCCACTGGAATCCCTGGCGCGGGAAGTGGGTTTGGATCCTGAACGAGACCTTCGGCCGCTCCTTCCTGGGCGAGGTCTGGTACGCCGAGGCGCCGACGCTACTCGGCCCCTGGACACAGGCCGTGCGCATCGTCACCCACGCCGACTACTCCTTCTACAACGTCGCCTGGCATCCCTTCTTCCTGGAGGAGGGCGGCCGCGTCCTCTACTTCGAGGGCACCTACACGCGCGCCTTCTCCGGCGCCGAGACACCGACTCCCCGCTACGACTACAACCAGGTCACCTACCGCCTGGACCTGGCGGACCCGCGCCTGCATCCGCCCGAGGAGGAGCTGCCGCCCCTGCCGGAGCGGATCGTGGTCCTCAGCGCGGCCGAGCCCCTGCCGGGTTCCTGAAAGCGGCAAGGCTCGCCAGGAGGCCGGCAGGCTGGAGCGGCGGCGCGGCGGCCGCCGGACCGGGCGGCTCCTCGTGGAAGGCCACGGGCGAGAGGTCGTTGGCCGCCTCCGGATGCAGGAGGGCGGCCAGGATCTGGGCCTGGATCCGTCCAGGACCGAGCTCGAACTGGCCCCCGCCGTAGGTGGGCAGACCGCTGGAACGGGCGTGGTCCACCACGCGGAAGAGTTCCTCGAGGCGGCCGAAGCGCGAGGGCTTGAGGTTCAGGAAGGCCGGCTGCGGCAGAGCCCGAAGATCCTCCAGGGAGTGGACCGGGGCATCCCAGGCGACGCGGCTGCGGAAGGGGGCCAGGGCCTCCCAGGCCGGTCCCTCGGCCACGGGGTCCTCCAGGATGGCCCCAGGCAGGAGCTCGGCAGTGCGCCGGTAACCCTGGGGGTCGGGCGGCGGCCCTTCGAAACCGCCCCGGTAGTGGCCCTTGAAGTCCACGACTTCGACGCCGCCCAGTTCTGCCAGCTCCTGGAGCAGGGCCTCGTCCCAGGAGGGCGCCCAGTCGAGCTTGAATCCCAGCCCCGGGAAGCGCTCGCGGAGGCTGTGAAGCGGCGCTTCGGAGGGCGGCGAGCCCAGGCCCAGGGAGACGACGAAGCACACAGGCCGCGGCGGCATTCCCAGAGCGCGGGGCAGGTCGAGGCCGTTCTGCTCCAGGGCCAGGTCCAGGAGGGCGGATTCCAGGCCGTAGCGGCGCAAGTCCCGGTCGTTGTGCGCCACCGGACGGCCGCCGTAGAGGTCCAGGGCGTCGAGCTCCTCACAGAGGGCGCCAAGCGGAGCGGCGGCGCCGCGCAGCGGGGCCAGGACCTGCATCCCCTCCTCCAGGAAGCGCTCCTGCTCCTCGGCCGACCAGGTCAGGTCCTCGCCGACCCCGGTCCGTCCCCGTCCCTGCAGGCGCACTATGGTGCTGCGCCGCTCCCAGCCCGAGCGGGTCCGGAGGCGCAGGCCCTCGAGGGCCACCTCCTCCACCGCCACGGGCAGTTCCGTGAGCCGTTCCCAGAGTCCCATCCCCGGATCCTACCGGCCCGCGGCAGCCATCACCCGGAAAGGCAGTGGGCCGAGCAGGACTCGAACCTGCAACCAACCGATTATGAGTCGGCGGCTCTGACCATTGAGCTATCGGCCCTGGGCGGCATTCTAGGCGCCGCCGGAAGGGCCGCCGCCCGGCCGCCCGGGCTCCGCCGGCGGCGAGCGGCTCTCCTCCGGGACGGACTCCTCTCCCTCGAAGCGGAAGGGGCCGGCGGGACCGCGCAGGCGGTTCAAGACGCGGCGCAGGCGCTCGCCCCGGACGGCGCGGCGGATCAGGCGATGACGGCCGGGGAAGTCCACCATGCCCAGGCCCACGAGGATGGTCAGGAGGCCCTGGCCGGGGAGGACCAGCATCAGGACACCGAGAAGGACCAGGATCAGGCCGAGGGCGTTGCGCAGCAGACGCCGCGGGGGCGGGCCGGCGCTCTTCTCCTGGAGGAACCAGTCCCGGGGCAGGCGGCGCAGGACCAGGGGGAAGGCGAGGATTGCGAGGACCGAGGCCGCGGCGAGGGCCAGGCCCAGCCCCTGGAGGAGGTCGGCGTGCTCCTCCGCCCAGGCGCTCCAGGCCGCCGGCAGGAATGCCATGCCCCCCTCAGGCGGGCGCCCCGCCGCCGTGCAGATGGACGTCGCGCTGGGGATAGGGGATCTCGATGCCGCGCTCGGCGAAGCGGCGGTGGATGCCGCGGTGCAGGTCGTGGGCGACGCGGCCGCGCAGCGCCGGGTCCGGAATCCAGCACAGGAGTTCGTACTCCAGGGCCGAGTCGCCGAAGCGCCGGAAGCGGACCCGCGGCGCGGGCTCCTCACAGACCTCGGCGTGCTCCCGTGCAAGGCCGAGGAGCTCCTCCTCGACGGCGTCCAGGTCCGAGCCGTAAGCCACCCCGACGGCGATGCGCAGGCGCATCTTGCGGTGCGGCCCTCCGGACTGGTTGACGATCATGGCCTTGGCCATGACCGCGTTGGGGATGGTGATCTCGACGTCGTCCCGGGTCAGGATGCGGGTGCTGCGCAGGCCGATCTGGCGCACCTCCCCCCGGGTGCCGTTGTCCAGGACGATGTAGTCCCCGACGCGGTAGGGCGCATCGGCGATGATGAAGACGCCGCTGAAGAGATTGCCCAGGGTGTCCTGGGCGGCGAAGCCGACGGCGATGCCCAGGACCCCCGCCGAGGCCAGCCACGGGGTGGCGTCCACCTCCCAGATCTTCAGGAACAGCCAGGCCGCGGCGAAGACCAGGAGCACCTTGGCGACGATGTCGAAGACCGGCCGTGTGCGCGGCTCGACGATCTTCCAGCGGTCCGGCACCCGGCCCAAAGCCTCGAGGAGGAGGAGGACGAAGCGGCCGGCGGCGGCGCTCAGGGCGACGAGACCGATGGTCCAGAGCAGGCGTTCGACG
>JALUUN010000131.1 GCA_027021325.1 Planctomycetota bacterium | reverse complement strand
ATCAGATTGCCGTGGATCTCCCAGCCGGGTGCAACGGACACCTCCGCCGCTCCCGGAGGAGGCGGAGGGGGAGACGGCGGAGCCGGTGACTCCTGGGCGGCGGCGCTTCGGGCCAGCAGCCACAGCACCAGGCCTGCCCGGGGAGACGGGCGGTGACGCATGCTTGGGGTCGGGGCGGACCGGGCGTGGGGTCCGGGCGCCCTCCTCAACGTATAGCAGCGCTGGCGTCCCTCAGCCGGGATCGGCGGGAGACTCAGCGGTGCGCCGGCGGCGCCGCCGGGGTCCGGCCCCCGGGTCCGGGGGCCGGCGCGCAGAAGTAGTCCTGGAGAGCCGCCACCCCGATGCGCTGCTCGCGCAGGGCCTGGATCCCCTCGACGGCGGCCTGGGCGGCGCTGATCGTGGTCAGGCAGGGGATCCCGGCCTGCCAGGCCTCGGTCCGGATCATCCCGTCGTCGTAGCGCGTGACCTTGCCCAGCGGGGTATTGATGATCAGGTTGACCTCGCGGTTCTTGATCAGGTCCACGACGTGAGGCCGGCCCTCGTGCACCTTGTTGATGCGCTCACAGGGGATGCCGTGGCGCTTCAGGACCTTGTGCGTGCCGTCGGTGGCGACCAGCCGGAAGCCGAACTCGTGCAGACGGCGGGCGAGGACGGCGACCTGCCGCTTGTCCTGGTCCTTGACCGTGAGGAACACCCGGCCTTCGACCGGCAGCACCCGGCCGGCGGCGATACTGGCCTTGGCGAAGGCCAGACCGAAGCTCCGGTCGATGCCCATGACCTCGCCGGTGGAACGCATTTCCGGCCCGAGGTCGGCGCGGGCGCCGGGGAACTTGGCGAAGGGAAAGGCAGGAGCCTTGACGGCGATGTGCTCCTCCACCGCCGGCTCCTGCACGCCCAGGTCGTCCAGGCGCAGGCCGGTCATGACCTGGGTGGCGATGCGCGCCAGGGGCAGGCCCGTGGCCTTGGCCACGTAGGGGACCGTGCGCGAAGCGCGTGGGTTGACCTCCAGGACATAGACCGCGTCGCCGCGTACTGCGAACTGGACGTTCATCAGGCCGACGACGCCCAGGTCCAGCGCCAGTGCCCGTGTCGCCGCCCGGATCTCCTCTTCGAGGGCGTCGCTCAAGGAGATGGTCGGGATCACGCAGGTGGAGTCCCCCGAGTGGATCCCGGCCTCCTCGATGTGCTCCATGACCGCGCCGATGACAACGCGCCGGCCGTCGGCGACGCAGTCCACGTCCACCTCGACGGCGTCCTCCAGGAAGCGGTCGATGAGGACCGGGTGCTCCGGCGAGGCCTGGACCGCCTCCTGCATGTAGCGTCCGAGGTCGCGGTGGTCGTAGACGATCTCCATGGCGCGCCCGCCGAGGACGTAGCTCGGGCGCACGAGGACCGGGTAGCCGATGCGCTCGGCGATGGCCAGGGCCTCCTTGGGGCTGGTGGCGATGCCGTTGGCCGGCTGGCGAAGGCCCAGGCGCCGCAGCATCTCGGCGAAGCGGCCGCGGTCCTCAGCGCGGTCGATGGCCTCCACCGGCGTGCCGAGGATCGGGACGCCGGCTTCCTGCAGGCCGTGGGCCAGGTTCAGGGGCGTCTGGCCGCCGAACTGGACGATCACGCCCTCGGGTTGCTCGCGCTCGCAGACCTCGAGGACGTCCTCCAGGGTGAGGGGTTCGAAGTAGAGGCGGTCGCTGATGTCGTAGTCGGTCGAGACGGTCTCGGGGTTGCTGTTGACCATGACCGACTCGATGCCCAGGTCGCGGAGCGCCAGACTGGCGTGGACGCAGCAGTAGTCGAACTCGATGCCCTGGCCGATGCGGTTCGGCCCGCCGCCGAGGATCACGACCCGTCGGCCGCCTTCCCCCGGCCGGCGGCCGGGTTCCGGGAGGACGCAATCCCAGGTGCTGTAGTAGTAGGGGGTGTAGGCCTCGAACTCGCCGGCGCAGGTGTCCACCAGCCGGTAGCCGGGTCTCAGCCCCAGGGCCAGGCGCCGGCGACGAGCCTCGCGCTCGGGGACGCCGGCCGCCTCCGCCAGGCGGGCGTCGCTGAAGCCGCGCCGTTTCACCGCGAGCAGGGCTTCCCGGTCCAGGGCCTCCAGGGGGCGGCCCTCCAGGCCCAGATCGGTCTGCACCAGGCGCTCCAGGAAGGCCAGGAACCAGGGGTCGATGCCGCTCAGGCGGGCGACCTCCTCGACGGTATAGCCGTTCTTGAAGGCGTCGTAGATGGCGAACAGCCGCCCCGGGGCCGGCCGTGCCACCTTCTGCGCCAGCTCCTCGGCGGCGAACTCCCGGTGCTTGCCGCTGAAGCCGTTGCGCCCGACCTCCAGACCCCGCAGCGCCTTCTGCAGGGCCTCCTCGAAGGTCCGGCCGATGGCCATGGTCTCGCCGACGCTCTTCATCTGGGTGCCGAGGGTCGAATCCGACTTCGGGAACTTCTCGAAGGCGAACCTCGGCATCTTCACGACCACGTAGTCGATGCTCGGCTCGAAGGAGGCCGGCGTCTCGCGCGTGATGTCGTTGCGGATCTCGTCGAGGGTGTAGCCGACCGCCAGCTTGGCCGCGAACTTGGCGATCGGGAAGCCGGTGGCCTTGGAGGCCAGGGCTGAGGAGCGCGACACCCGCGGATTCATCTCGATGACGATCAGCTCGCCGTCCTCGGGATTCACCGCGAACTGCACGTTGGAGCCACCGGTCTCGACGCCGATCTCGCGCATGATCGCCAGCGCCGCATCCCGCATGCGCTGGTATTCGCGATCGGTCAGGGTCTGGGCCGGGGCGACGGTGATCGAGTCACCGGTGTGGACGCCCATGGGATCGAGGTTCTCGATGGAACACACGATCACGCAGTTGTCCTTGAGGTCGCGCATGACCTCGAGTTCGTACTCCTTCCAGCCCAGGAGGCTCTTCTCGATGAGCACCTCCGTGACCGGCGACAGACGCAGGCCGCGAGTGACGATCTCCTCGAACTCCTCGCGGTTCCAGGCGATGCCGCCGCCGCTTCCGCCCAGGGTGAAGGCGGGCCGGATCACGCAGGGCAGGCCGATGCGCTCGGCGGCCTCCTGGGCTTCGGCCAGGCTGCGCGCGATTTCACTGGGCGCGTTGCGCAGGCCGATGCGCTCCATGGCCTGGCGGAAGGCGTCCCGGTCCTCGGCCTTGTGGATCACCTCCGGGCGCGCCCCGATCATCTCGATGCCGAGGGCGTCCAGGACGCCGCGCTCGTGCAGGGCCATGGCGCAGTTCAGGGCGGTCTGTCCGCCCAGGGTCGGCAGCAGGGCGTCGGGACGCTCGCGCTCCAGGACCGGGATCAGGAACTCGGGTGTGATGGGCTCGACGTAGGTGCGGTCGGCGAGCCCCGGATCGGTCATGATGGTCGCCGGGTTGCTGTTCACCAGCGTGACCCGGTAGCCTTCTTCCTTCAGGGCCTTGACCGCCT
>JALUUN010000130.1 GCA_027021325.1 Planctomycetota bacterium | reverse complement strand
TCCGGCAGGGGCTCCAGGAGACCCAGGGCAAGACGGGCGGCAGGCCCGGGGTCGGCGGGATCCAGGGCCCGCAGCGCCGCCCGCGCCCGGGCAATCCAGGCCGTGCGGGGTTCCTCCAGGGGGCTCCAGGGCTCCGTGCCGGCGGCGGCCAGGGCCAGGTCCGGACGGGCGTAGAGGGGGGCCAGCCTCCCCAGCAGGCGCCAGCCCTCGGCGCTTCCGGGATGCTCCTGGAGCAGATCGAGGAGGGCGTCCAGGGTCTGGCGATCCCCGGCCCGCGCGGAGAGGCCGAGGACCAGGACGCGAGCCTGGACCAGCCCCGGGTTCCCTGAGGCCGCAGCCCGGGCCAGCTCCAGGGCCTCGTCCGGGTCGAGGGCGGTGCGCGCCGCCAGCCAGGCGTCCAGGGGCCGGCCCGTTCTCCGCCAGCGCTCCAGGGCGGCGGCGTGGACGGCCGAACGGTCCTCGTGACGCAGGCGCAGATCCTGGACCAGGGCGACAGCGCGCGGGCTGCGCCGGCTGCGGGCTTCGGCCTCCAGGGCCTCCAGGACCCCGGGCCCCTCCGCCTCGTAGCGGCGCAGGGCCTCCTCCTGCCAGGCCCAGTCCTCGGCCTCGGCGCGGCGGGCGGCCCGCACCTCCTCGAGGGAGGGCGGCCCGGGCGCGCGCTGGAAGAGGCCGCAGCCCGCAAGCAGGCAGGACAGCAGGAGCAGGGCCTGGCCGGCGCCTGTCCTAGACCGGCAGGCCGACCGCATCCCGAACGCCCTCCAGGGTGACGGCGGCCACGGCCCGGGCCCGGCGCGCCCCCGAGGCCAGGGCCTCCCGCACCCGTTCCGGCTCCCGGTCCAGGGCCTCCGCCCGCTCCCGGATGGGCGCCAGGGCGGCGGCCATGTTCTCGGCGAGCATGCGCTTGCAGTCCACGCAGCCCAGGGCGGCGCTGCGGCAGCCCTCTTCGATCTCGCGTACCGTCGCCTCGGGGCTGAAGTGGCCGTGCAGGCTGAAGACATTGCAGACCTCGGGGCGGCCCGGATCGTCGCGCCGCAGCCGCTGCGGGTCCGTCACCGCCTTGCGTACCCGCTTGTGGATCTCCTCCGGCGGGGCCAGGAGAGGGATATGGTTGTTGCGGCTCTTCGACATCTTCCCCGAGCCGTCCAGACCCTGGATACGGGCCGCCCGGGACAGCCGCGCCCTGGGCTCGGGAAAGAGCTTCCCGTAGACGCGGTTGAAGCGCCGGGCGATCTCCCGCGCCAGTTCCAGATGCTGGACCTGATCCTCTCCCACCGGTACCTCCCGGGCGCGGTAGATCAGGATGTCGGCGGCCTGCAGCACCGGATAGGTGAAGAGGCCGACATTGACCTTGCCCTGCTGCGCACCGGCCTTGTCCTTGAACTGAGTCATGCGCTGCAGCTCCCCCATGGGCGTCAGGCACTGGAAGACCCAGGCCAGATCGGCATGCCCGGGGACCTCGGACTGCAGGAACAGGGCGCTCCGCTCCGGGTCCAGGCCGATGGCCAGGAAGACCCGTGCCAGGTCGAAGGAGGCCCGGCGCAGGGCCTCGGGATCGGGCTGCGTGGTCAGGGCGTGGAGGTCGACGATGCAGTAGAAGCAGCGCCGGGCCTCCTGCATCTCCACCCACTGCTTGAGGGCTCCGAGGTAGTTGCCCACATGCGCCTCGCCCGTGGGCTGGATCCCGGACAGGACGTCGACCTTCTCCGTCTCCATGGGCGCGGCAGTCTAGCAGCGGCGGCGCCGGCCGAAGCGCGGGAGCGCGCACCTATACTCCCGCCATGCCGCACCTTCGGGGAGCCGGCCCGGTCCGGGGCTCCGGTGCCCGGAGCCGAGGGTTCCGGGCGCCGGCCCTCCTTCTGTGCCTGGCCGCGGCCTGCGCCGCCCCGGACAGCGAGATCCACCTGGCGCCGCTGTTCTCGCGGCACACGGCCCCGGGCTACGACCACGCCGAGGCCGTCGGCGGCGTGCTGCGCTACGGCGAACGGCCCGGCCGCCACCGCACCTGGGCCTTGAGCCCGCTGCTCTGGCAACGCCGGCACGCCGACGGCCGCGAGGAGGCCGACTTCCTCTACCCCCTGGGCCGTTTCGAGCACGACCCGGAACGGCCGCGCACCTACGCCCGCCTGTTCCCGGTCTTCTGGCGCGAGGCCGAGACCCGTCCGGACGGCGTCGCCGAGGTGGACTGGGCCTTCCTCCCTCCGTTCTTCTGGGGCGGAAGCTCCAGCGACGGCCAGGAGGACTACTTCGCCTTCTGGCCCCTGTTCGGCACCCTCAAGGACTTCCTGACCTTCGACGAGGTGCACTTCCTGTTCTGGCCCTTCTTCCTGAGCAACGAGAAGGGCGAGCGGCGCTCCACCCATCTCCTCTGGCCGATCTTCGGCTGGACCGAGGGCAGCGAGGTCGGCTGGCACATCTTCCCCCTGTACGGGACCGCCGAGGTGCCCGGCCGCTACCGGCGTTCCTACCTCCTGTGGCCGATCTTCCACCGTGCCGAGGACGAACTCTGGAAGCCCGAGCCACGGCAGGCCTGGCTCCTCGTTCCCCTGGGCGGCCGCATTCGCCAGGGCGACTACACGGCCACCACGGTCCTGTGGCCGATCTTCGGTCTGGCGGAGCGGCCTTCGACCGGCTATCGCTCCTTCCAGGCCTGGCCGGTCCTGAAGTTCGAGTCCGGAGGCCGCGAGGCACCGCGCCGGATCACCCGCTTCCTGCCCTTCTGGACCCACTACGAGGACGAGGACACCGAGCACACCGCCTTCCTCTGGCCCGTCTTCTGGACCCGCCGCGACCGCTTCGGCGGCATCGAGCGCGAGTCCTTCTACGCGGTACCCTTGTACTGGCGCAGCGAGACCCGCCGCACCCTCGAGGACGGGAGCGAGGTGCGCGAGTACTCGGAGCATCTGTGGCCCTTTGCCCGAAGCTGGCGGGACAGCGAGGGCCGGGAGGACTTCGCACTGCCGGCCCCCGGGATGGAGCCCCTCCTGGACAGCCGCATCCTGTCCCGCAATCTCGGCTTTGCCTTCGAGCTCTGGGCCGGTTCCGACGAAGGGCCCGGCGGCGTCCGTGAACGCCGCGCCTTCCTGAACCTCTACCACGAGACCGAGTCCGCCGGCCACCGGCGCTGGTCCGTGCCGATCCTCGGCGGCCAGTGGACCGAGCCGGACGGCACCGTCCACACCTCCCTGCTCCTGGGCCTGCTGCGCTGGCGCAGCGGCCCGGACGGCGGCCTCGAGGAGCCGGCCTTCCCCGGACCCGGCTGGCCGGACCTGCACCGCCTGCCCGTCTCGGAGAGTCCGGAGGCCTTCCAGCCGTGAACTGGATCCGACGCACCGGAGCCGAGTTCCTGACACCGGCCTTCGAGCGGGCCGGCTTCGGCGTCTGGCTGGCCGGCCGCAGCCTGCTCCTCCTTCCCCAGCTGCTCCCGCGGCG
>JALUUN010000129.1 GCA_027021325.1 Planctomycetota bacterium | reverse complement strand
CGAGGGATCGAGCTTGAGGACGAAGTACTGCGGCCCTTCGCGGGTCACCAGCTCCCCGGCCTCGTTGCGCTCGCGGATGGAGACATGGCGCGCCTCGAGGTTCAGGGGGAACTCCACCCCCGCCTCGGCGATCCAGCCCATGACCTCGGGCAGGAAGGCACCGAGCCACTCGCGCACCGCCGCCGGGTCCTCGACCTGGACGAAGGCCGCACCCTGGCCGCTCATGCTCATCATGGCGGCCTCGTCGGTCACGCTGAAGCTGAACATGGACTTGCCGAAGCCGCGCAGTCCCTCGGCCATGACCTGGGCCTTGGCGCCTCGGAACCATTCCCAGCTCGGGTGGCCGCTCTGCTGCCAGAGATCCCCGATCGTCGTGCCGGGCTGCACCTCCATGGCCGTGACCTCGCTGACGATCGAGTCCATGAGGGCCCAGGGATCCACCTCGCTGTGCTCCGTGGCGACGGTGAAGGAGGTCGCCTTCGCCGGGATGTACGAGAGCAAGGAGGTGTCGAGAGGACCCGGCGCACTCTGGAAGACCCCCTCCGGGCCGCCTTCCTGGAAACCGAGGACCACACGCGAGACACTGGCGCCGTCCTCGCGCCAGCCCGAGCTGATGGTCATCGCGCCCATGGAGGTGAGACCGACACGGTCCCAGATGCTCTGCATGAGCTGGACACCCCGGGAGTCCCCGCTGCGTCCCGCCATCTCCAGCCCCATGTCCATGAAGGAGGCGAAGTCGAGGTAGAGGAAGAGCTCGCTGCCGGCAACCAGGCCCTGCTCCCGGGCGCGCTGGAAGGCAGGACTCGAGGCCAGAGTGCTCTGGCCGTCCCCCATGTGCCCGAGCTCCATCCACAGCACCAGGTGGCCGGGGACCTGGAGCAGGCGCAGCTCCTCGCCTTCGAAGGGGATGACCAGAGTCGGCCCGTATTCGTTGTCCTCCAGGGTCGCTCCGGCCTCGGCCTGGAGCAGGCCGCTGAGGAAGCCGAAGAGCGGCTCCGCCATTCCCTCCCGGAAGCCGACGGCGGCGCTCGCGACGACCGCCGGCTGGAAGGGCGTGGGACCGCCCTCGGCGCTCACGCCGAAGCCCAGGGCGATGGAGTCCACGGCCTCCCAGGAGAGGAGCCCGGCAGGCAGGCCCATTCCCTCCATCTGCGCCCGGGCTTCCTGCATGGGTCCTTCGATGAGGCCGAGTGCCGGCTGCAGGAACTCCTGGACCTGGGGGGCGTTCCAGATCCGTCCCAGGGAGGAGTTCCGGCTGTGCTCCAGGAAGGAGCCGACGTCCGGGATCTCGAAGTAGAACTGGGTCCCCGCCGGGAGGTGGTCGGCCAGCGTTTCCTGCTGGGCCTGGACCGATCCGCCGAGGGGGACCGCCGCCAGCAGAGCGGCGCTCAGGAATCGAAGCTTCATCGTGTGTGTCCGAGGGTCGACACGGGGCGGATGTCCGGCATCATTCTACGCCTCTCCCCCCACGGGTGCCGGGATCCAGCCGGAGGGGTAGACTGTCCGCCCCTCGGCCGGCCCCGGGCCGCCCAGGCCTCCTCTTCGCCATGTCTCCCAAGACCCAGCCGCCGGCGGGCTCTCCCGCCTCCCCGCCCCGTCCCGACGTCCGCACCGAGGACGCCGCCGTCCGTGGTACCGACGACTTCGTCGGCGCCTCCTGGCTGCGGGAGAACCGGAACTTCCTCCTCTTCCTGGTCCTCGTCATCCTGGTCGTGGGCCTGGCCAGCGACTTCGTGCCGGGCTTCCTGGCCGCCCGCAAGGCCGAGTCCTGGACCCGCTTCGAAGAAGCCCGCAACCGCGCCCTGGGCGGCACCCTCGAGGACGTGCGCGCCGCCCTGGAGATTCTCGAGGACGACCCCGAGTTGCAGCCCTGGCTCGCCGCCAACGCCGCCCAACGCGCCCTGCTGCAGCAGGATCGGGAGGTCCTCGAGGCGCTTCTGCCCGTCCTGGAGGACCCCGATGCCCGCGAGGCCGTGGCGGCCTTCCCGGTCGGAGAGAGCCAGGAGAACCTCCTGGAGGTCCTCGCCGACCGCGCCCGGCAGATCCTCTCCGAGCCCTCCGAAGACGAGCGTTTCCGCAATCCCGAGCCCGCGGGCCCGCGCGCAAAGATCACCGTAACCGTCGAAGGGGAAGGCAGTTATGATATTATTGTGGGGCTGTATCCTGACGCCGCGCCGGAAACCGTGGAGCGCTTCCTGGCGGCCGTCGAGGCCGGCACCCTGACCGCCGGGGAGGCCCAGCTGAGCAGCTTCCAGGGGCTCAGTTTCGAGGGTCTCGCAGCAGGGGCCGAGGACCCGGAGCCCATCCCTCTGGAGCGGCGCTGGGGCTACTTCCACCGGGCCGGGACCCTGAGCACCCGGCAGAACCCGACGGCCGACCACGGCGGCCAGTTTCCCGACACGGTGCTCCTCCACTTCGACCCCATGCCCCACCTCGACGGCCTGAGCAACGTCTTCGGCCAGGTCGTGGAGGGCGAGGAGCATCTCGCCACCCTCAAGGATCTCGCGGGCAGTCTCCAGCCCACCGACCCCGACGACCCCTCCTCGAAGCCGGCCGTCCGGGTCGAGTCCGTCGAGATCCTCCCCTGAGCCGGGGTCGGCCTCAGCCGTCCAGGAGCTCCCCCGCTTCGTCCGGAAGCTCCAGGGTCCGGGCCAGGGCGTCCAGCTCGTCCAGGTCGGCGAAGTGCAGGACGACCTGGCCGCCCCCCCGCCGCAACAGCTTGACCTCGGCGCGGAGTCCGAGGCGGCGGGTGATCTCCTCCTGCAGCCGGTTTGCCCAGGCCGGCTTCCGGGGCCGGGCCTTCCGCACCGGCCGCGACCGCCCCTCGGCGGCCGCCTTGCAGGCCGCCTCCGTCTGGCGCACCGACCAGCCCTCCGCGAGGGCGGCCTTCAGGATCCGGCCCTGCTCCGGGCGGCCCTGGAGGCGCAGGAGCGCCCGGGCATGGCCCGCCGAGAGGGTTCCACGTGAAACATGCTCCTGGATCTCCAGGGGAAGCTCCAGGAGACGGACGAGGTTCGCCACGGTGGACCGCTCGTAGCCCAGGCGCCGGGCCACCTCTTCCTGGGTCAGGCCGTGGGTCTCCAGGAGCTCCTGGCAGGCCAGGGCGCGCTCGATGGGATCCAGGTCCTCCCGCTGGAGGTTCTCGATGAGGGCCAGCTCGAGGCTCATGGCGGCATCGCCCACCGCCTCCCGGATCAGGACCGGCACCTGCTTCAGACCCGCCAGGCGCGAGGCGCGCCAGCGGCGCTCCCCAGCCAGGATCCGGTACTTCCCGTCTTCCTCCGCCGGGGTCACCAGGATGGGCTGCATGACCCCATGGCGGGCGATGGACTCGGCGAGGGAAGCCAGGCCACGCTCCAGGTCCTTGCGCGGTTGCTGCGGGTTGGGCTCCAGGGCGTCCAGCGGCACCCAGGCCGGCCCGCCGGCGGCCGCCTCCGCCGGCCCCCGCGTCAACAGGGAATCGAGTCCGCGTCCAAGCTTCCGCGCCGCCATCCTTTCCTCCTGAGGGTCCCGGGCGCCATCCCGCGCCGCTCCTGCTAGCCTACCCGCCGGCCACCCCCGAAACCAACCATGCCCGGCCCCCGCAAGATCGCCATCCTGGGCGACCTCCACGCCAATCTCTCGGCCCTGGAGGCCGTGCTGAGCCTCCTGGACCTGGAAGGGATCACCGAGATCTACTGTGTGGGGGACGTCGTCGGCTACGGCCCGCGGCCCAACGAGGTCATCGAGATCCTTCGGGACCGGGAGGTCCGCTGCGTGGCCGGCAACCACGACTGGGCCCTCCTGGGCAGGATCGCCTCGGACTACTTCAACCCCTATGCCCTGGCCGCCCTGGAGTGGACGGCCCGCGTCCTCAGCCCCGAGAACCGGCAGTACCTCGAGGAAATGCCCCTGCGCATCGACGAGCCGGAGTTCTGCATCTTCCACGGCGCCCTGCCCGAGCCGGAGGCCTTCAACTACCTCCAGTCCTTCCCGGCCGCCCGGGCCTCCCTGGCGGACTTCCAGGCCCCGGTCGGCTTCTGCGGGCACACCCACGTGCCCATGAACTTCATCCAGCGCCCGGGCCAGGCCGAGCTGGAGTGGCACTTCCAGGAGGACTGGAGGCTCCAGGAAGAGGAGCGGGCGGTCGTCAACGTCGGAAGCGTCGGCCAGCCCCGGGACGAGAACCCCCTGGCGCCGGTCGGGATCTATCACACCGGCGACCGGCGGATGCGGCTCCTTCGGACCCACTACAACATCCCCGCCGAGCAGAAGCTGATCCGCGCAGCCGGCCTGCCGCCGATCCTCGGCGACCGCCTGCAGCACGGCATCTGAGGCGCCGGCCGACCGCGCTGCTGGGGGGGCCGCCTAGCCCGCCTGGTGCCGGAGGTAGGCCAGGCGGTCCGGGAGACGCTCCAGGCCGGACTCCCCAAAGCCTGACTCGAACAGGAGTTGCAGGTCCTCCAGGGCGCGCCGGGCGCCTCGGAAGCGGATCCGCCGCTCCTCAGGGTGGCTGCCGACGAGAACCAGGAGCTGGAGCATGCTGTCGGCGGGCGCGGCCTGGCCTCCGATCTGCATCTCCACGGGCACACCGTGGTGCTGGACGACCCGGACGATGAGAGAGGCCGGACGGGCGTGGAGGACGAGGCCCTCCGGAACGGTGAGCTCCACGCTCTCGATCTGGACCACGCGGTCCAGAAGGCTCCGGGCCACCGGCACGCCCTCGAGGAGGGCCCGACGGGCGAGGCCCGCGCAGACCCGGGCCAGAAGCCGGAGCAGGGCCTCCTCCGGGATCACGTCCGCGGCCAGGTCCCGGGTCGCCCGGCGGCCGTAGAGATCATGGCGCTCGTAGAGGTGGGCCAGGGCCGTTCCGGCCTCGAGGAGGTGGAGGGCCAGGCTGCTGCAGCCGCGCAGGCTCCGGAAGTCGGGGTGCTCGCGCTCCTCGGGACGGCCGGCCACGACATGGTCGTAGACGCTCTGGAGGTTGTGGACCCGAGCCTCCCAGCTCCGCGCCTGCTCCTCCCGGAAGCAGCGCTCCTGCCAGGAGCGGAGTTCCTCCAGGCGCTCCCCGGGCTCCGGAACGGACTCCGCAAATCGCTCTGCCACCGAAAGATACGACCCCACCAAGCGGGCGGACCCGGGCCCGTCCCCGCCCTCGGCCTCCTCCTCGGCGACCAGGTTCCGGGGCAGCCGCGGCACCGCCCCCGGCAGGAGGCCGCTGCCGCTCCGGGCGACCTCGGGCCAGGCGCCACCCAGGCCGCGCCAGATCTCCTGGAGCCGGCGGAAGCCGGCCTGGAGCCGGGCGGCGACCTCCAGGGCGCCCTTGCGGATGGGCTCCCCGTAGGCGCGGGCGGCGGCCTCCCGTCCCGAGGGCAGCTCGTACTGGCCCTGCCGGGCGTCGAGGTGCATGAGGCTGGAGAGGGCACTCGCCAGCCAGCGCAGGACCGCAACCATCTCCCGGAGAGGGGCATAGGTCCGGTTCTCGGGGGCGCCCCGGTCGTCCAGGAAGGTTTCCAGAGCCGTGCAGACCTGGTAGAGGCGATAGACCTGGGCCGGACTCCAGTCGCGGGGCGGGGTCGCCAGGAGGGAGCGGGCCAGGCCCAGGAACTCGCCGGCCTCCGCCTCCAGGATGGGCAGGAAGGCCGCCTCCTCGAGCTCGGCCGACGGCGGCCGCTGCGCCTTCCAGGTGGATTCCTGCATGGTTCTCGGGCCGGTGGGGGAGGGCGACAGCCGCTCCGGGGCGGGCCCGTCCGGATTCTAGCCCCTGCGGGAAGCCCCCCTCGGCGGCCGGGGGTTCCGCGAAGTTCCGTCCTCAAGACCGGCCCGCGCGCGCCGCTGAGGGGAACGGTGATCCGCCCCCGACCGTCCCCTGTATCTGGAGGTACGAACCATCGCTTCCGACCGCTGCCTCGAGACCTACCTGCGCGAGATCGATGAGGTCCAACTCCTTACCGCCGAACAGGAGGTGGAGCTGGGCCGCCGCATCCAGCGCGGCGACCTGAAGGCCCGGGAACACATGATCCGGGCCAACCTGCGGCTCGTCGTGAGCATCGCCAAGCGCTTCACCGGCCGCGGGCTGACCCTGCCCGACCTCATCGCCGAGGGCAACATCGGCCTGCTGAAGGCCATCGACAAGTTCGACCCCGAAGCCGGCTTCCGCTTCTCCACCTATGCCACCTGGTGGATCCAGCAGACCATCCGCCGCGCCCTCATCAACTCCACGAAGACCGTCCGCATCCCCTCCTACATGGTGGAGATCCTCGGCAAGTGGCGGCGCGCGGCGAATGAGCTGCAACAGGAGCTCGACCGCAAGCCGACGGCCCAGGAGATCGCTGACCGCCTCGGCCTGAGCGAGAACCATCGCCGCATCGTGCGCCAGACCCTGGCCTGCCACCCGGCCTGGGGAACCGCAAGCGACGACGTCCTCGAGAACCTGAGCCAGGACGCCTGCCCGGACCGCGACGAGGCCACGGCCTCACCCGAGGAGACGGTCGTCAAGCGTGATGCCCTGCAGGCGCTGCAGGATATCCTGGACCTGATCGATCCCCGGGAGGCCCAGGTCCTGCGCATGCGCTACGGCCTCCTTCCGGACAAGCCGAACACCCTGGAGGGCATCGCCCGCGAACTCGGCATCTCCCGGGAGCGCGTGCGTCAGGTGGAACGCGAGGCCCTGCGCAAGCTCCATGCCTTCATCGTCGAGGGAACCCCGACCGAGGAGGTCTTCCCCGCCGCGGCACGCGCCCGCCGGAGCAAGGAGCGCAAGCGCAGCCGGCGCAGCGCCTGAGGACCTCGCCCTCCTGGAGCGAACCGGCCGCGCGGCCGCCCCGGTGGAGCCTCCGCCGGAGCGGCCGTCGCTCTATGTGCACCTGCCCTTCTGCGTCCGCAAGTGCCGCTACTGCGACTTCAACTCCTGGGCCTGGACCGGCCAGGACCTGCGCCGCGTCGTGGACGCCCTGCTCCTCGAAGCGGAACGGCGGGCCCGGGACCTGCGCCCGCCCACGGTCTTCGTCGGCGGCGGCACGCCGACCCTCCTTCCCGCCGGGGAGCTGGCCCGTCTCCTGGACGGCCTGCACGAGATCACCGGCTTCCGGGACTCGAGCCGCGAGACGACGGTCGAGGCCAACCCCGAGTCCCTGGACCCGGAGCGGGCCGGCGCCTTGCGCGAGCACGGAGCCGACCGCCTGAGCCTCGGCGTCCAGTCCCTGCGCGAGGAGGTCCTCGAGGCCTACGACCGCGTGCATGGCCCCGCGCAGGCCCTGGAGGCGGTGCAGACCGCCCGCGCGGCGGGTTTCCGTCGCCTCAACGTGGACCTGATCTACGCCTTTCCGGGCCAGGATCCCGAACTCTGGTTCCAGGACCTCGCGGCGGTCCTCGCCCTGGAACCCGAGCACCTCTCCGCCTACGAGCTGAGCTACGAGCCCGGCACCGCCCTGACTCGTCTGCGCGACGCCGGGCGCTGGCCGGAGGAGAGCGAGGAGCGGCGGCTCCTTCTCTTTCAGGAGACCCGGCGGCGCCTGGCGGAGGCCGGCTACGGCCAGTACGAGGTCAGCAACTTCGCGCGTGCGGGCGAGGCCTGCCGTCACAACCTCGTGTACTGGCGTTCCGGCTCCTGGATCGGCCTGGGCGCCGGCGCGGCGGGATCCGAGGGCACCCGGCGGCGGCGCAACCTGGCCGATCCCGAGGCCTGGCGCCGGTGCGTGGAACGGGGCGAGGATCCGGTGGCCGAGATCGAGGAACCCGGTCCGGAGGTCCTGCTCTTCGACCGCTTCCTCATGGGCCTCCGCCTGCCCTGGGAGGGCGTGGACCTGGAGGCGGCGCGGGTGGCGACGGGCCTCGACCCGGCGGCCGTCTTCCGCCCCGCCTGGCAGCGGCTGCAGGACGAGGGCCTCCTCGTCGTGGACGCCGGCCGCGCCCGCGCCTCGGCGCGCGGTTTCCTTCTCCTCGACTCTCTTCTCGAAGCCCTGCTGCCGCGGCAGCAGGTATAGTCCCGGCGGCCGTGGCCGCACCGTCCTCGCATCCGATCGTCCGCGTCTTCTTCCGCGGACTGGGCCTGCTCCTGCCCATCGCGCTCACGGTCTTCCTCCTGGCCTGGCTGTGGAATCTCCTCGCCGAGACCCTGGTCTACCGGGTGGACGCCGCCGTCGCCTGGCTCATCGGCCAGCTGGTCCCGCCCGGCCAGGACCCCGATCTGGTCCTGCCGCCCGGACTGCGGCTCGGCGTCTCCATCGTCGCCGTCGTGGTCCTCGTCGTGGTCACGGGCTGGTGGCTCGGCGGCTTCCTCGGCCGCCGCCTGTTCGGGGCCTTCGAGCGCATGCTCGCGCGCATCCCGGTCTTCAGCTCCATCTACCCGCATGTCAAGCAGATCACCGAGTTCTTCCTCGGCGGCGGCGAGGAGCGCAAGATCGAGTTCGCCGGCGTCGTCGCCGTGCCCTATCCGCGCCAGGGCCTCTACTCCCTGGGGCTCCTGACCGGTTCTTCGGTGCGCTCCATCAACGAGGCCGCCGGCGAGGGCTGTGTCTCGGTCTTCATCCCCACCTCGCCCATGCCGGCCACCGGCTACACCCTCTTCGTGCCCGTAGGCGATCTGATCCCTGTCGCCATGAGCGTGGACGAGGCCCTGCGCGTCATCATGTCCGGCGGCGTGCTCGTGCCCGAGCGCAACCGCGTCCGCATCGAACTCCCGGCCCGGCCGGGGCTGCCGGCGACGACGGAGCCGGCCGGCGAGGCCTCCGGCCCGGCCGCCGAGGAGACCAAGGAGGAGCCGTGAACTTCGCCGACCGACTCTGCGCCGCGGTGGACCGCTGCGGCACGCCCGCGGTCCTGGGCCTCGACCCGCGGCCGGAGCATCTGCCGGCACCCTGGCGCCGGCGGCCGGGTGAGGCCGGCGCCGGGGAGATCGCCGAGTGCATCCGCGCCTGGCAGATGCGCCTCCTCGAACTGGCGGCCCCACGCCTGCCCATGGTGAAGCCCCAGGCCGCCTTCTATGAACGCTGGGGGCCGCCGGGGATGGAGGCCCTGGCCGAGGCCTGTGCCCGGGCCCGCGAGCTCGGCATGCTCGTGCTCCTCGACGGCAAGCGCGGCGACATCGGTTCCACCGCCGCCGCCTACGCCGACGCCTGGCTGCGCGGCGACGGCTTTCCCGCCGCCGACGCGCTGACCGTCAATCCCTACCTGGGGGAGGACGCCTGCCGTCCCTTCCTGGACCGGGCCCGGGAATGCGGCGCGGGGCTCTTCTTCCTCGTGAAGACGAGCAACCCCGGCGCCGGCCTCTTCCAGGACCATGGCGAGCCGCCGCTGGCCG
The DNA here is from genome assembly GCA_027021325.1 of Planctomycetota bacterium. GTDB lineage: Bacteria > Planctomycetota > UBA1135 > UBA1135 > UBA1135 > JALUUN01. Next base: position 5,889 of record JALUUN010000129.1, on the reverse strand, counting down.
AGGCTGTCGCCTGCGCCGTCCACCGCTGGGGCGAGGAACTCCAGGGCGAGAGCGGCTGGTCCGGAGCCGGCGCGGTGATCGGAGCCACCCGCCCCGGCGAACTGGCGCGCTTCCGCGAGCTCCTGCCCCGGGCGCTCCTGCTTCTCCCCGGCTTCGGTTTCCAGGGCGGAACCGCCGAGGGCCTGGCGCCGGCCTTCGACGCCCGCGGCCACGGGGCGGTCGTGCCGGCCAGCCGCTCCCTGCTCCACGCCCACGAGCGGGAGGACCTGGCCGGCCGCGGCTGGGAAGAGGCCTTCCTGGCGGCCGTGGAGGAAATGGTCGCGGCCCTGCGGACAGTCTGCCCCCTGCCCTCCTCCTGAGGAGCGATGGGGGAGACGAGCCGAGCGGAGCTCCGTCTCGCCCCGGGCCTAGCGGGAGGGCCGCTGCGCACCTGGAACCGGATCCTCCAGTTCCTCGCCCGGCATCCCCGGGGCCGGCTGGTCCTGGACGACCGCCGGGCGACGTCCCGGGACCGGGACCTGCTCCTGTGGAACGGGCGGGACCCCCTGCGCCTGCCCGGGCCTCCGGACGGCCGCTTCCGGAGCGCCGCCGAGCGCGAGCGGCTCCTCGGGCAGGTCCGCCGGCGGGTGCCCCTCGAGGCCACGGTCGCCTTCCTGGAAGAGGCCCTGCCGCGCCCCGGGGAAGGCCCGGAGGAGGCGGGCCTGCGCCTCTGGCGGCGCCTGCTCCGGGACACGGAGCTGGAGGTCGTGGCCGGCGACCGGCCAGGCGGCGACCCGCTGCCGCCGCCACAGGAGATCGTCTGGGTGCCGCCCGACCTCGCCGCCCTGCTGCGGGAGGCGGGACTGGAGCCCCGCCTGGCCCTGGCGGGGGAGCGGGCCCTGCGGGAGGCCTGGCGGCCGCCCGACCTCCGGCGCCTGGAGGCGGCGCTCGGGAAGGCGGAGGCCGCCTTCGCGAAGGCGGCCCGGGACCTCGCCCGCACCCTGGAGGGAGGGCCGCCCTCCCTGGCCGCCGCCTGGACGCGCCTGCGGCGGCGCCAGAGGGAGGATCTGCGACGCTTCCGCGGGCGGCTCCGGGAGGCAGGGCGCCGCGGCCGGAGCGATCCCGGCGGCATCCTCCATCACGCCGCCCAACTCCTGCGTCCCCAGGGGCATCCGCAGGAAGATGGGCTCGGGCTCGCCGCCGCCTGGGAGGCCCTGGAGCTGCGCCGCGCCGCCCCCCGCCTCCTGGCGCAGCGCCTCGCGGCTCTCTCCGGGCCGGGTCCGGTCCTCCTGGATCCCGTGCACGCCGCCGTCCTCGCCGGGGGCGAAAAGTGAAATCCCTTGTTCCGCGGAGTACGCTGGGCGCCGTGCAGGTGATCGCGGTGATCAACCAGAAGGGCGGAGTCGGCAAGACCACCGCCTGCGCCAACCTGGGTGCCGCCCTGGCGGCGGCCGGGCACCGGGTTCTCCTCGTGGACCTGGATCCCCAGGCGCACCTTTCGATCAGCTTCGACCGGGTTCCCGCGCCCGGGGAGCCCTCGGTCTACACCCTCCTGACCGGTGAACACCGGCTGGCGGAGATCCTGCGGCCGACGGAGCTGGAGGGCCTGTGGATCGTCCCGACGAACCTCGACCTGACCGGCGCCGAGACCGAGCTCGCCAACGAGATCGGCCGCGAGACCCTGCTGCGCGACGCCCTGCGGGCGCCGGGCGAGGGCGCTCCCGAGCCGGAGGTCGTTCTCTTCGACTGTCCGCCCTCCCTGGGGCTTCTGTCCCTGAACGCCCTGGTCGCCTCGCAGCATGTCCTCGTGCCCGTCCAGGCCGAGTTCTTCGCCCTGCAGGGGATGGCGCAGCTCCTGGACGTGGTGCAGCGGGTGCGCCAGCGTCTGAATCCTCGTCTCGACCTTCTGGGCATCCTCGTCGGGATGTTCACGAAGCAGCGCAATCTCAGCCGCGAAGTCCTGCAGGAGCTCCACGACCACTTCGGGGACCTCCTCTTCCCGACGCTCGTGCGGGTGAACGTGCGCCTGGCCGAAGCGCCGAGCCACGGGCAGACGATCTTCCAGTACGCCCCGGAATCCGGCGGCGCCCACGATTTCCGGGCCGTGGCGGAGGAGCTGCGGCGACGGCTGGGGCTCGTCGAAGAGGCCGCCGGCGGGGAGGGCGGGGAGGAGACCCGCAGCGAGGGGGCGGCTGCGCCGGCAGCGGAGGAAGCCGGCGCGGCGGAACCTGCCGTCGAGACGCCTGCCGCGGGGCCCGGCGAGCCGCCCCCGGCGATGGAAGCCGGGGCATGAGCCCGGAGGTCCTGCACCTCGACTACAACGCCGGGGCTCCGCCGGACGAGGAGGCGCTGGAGGTCTTCCTGCGCACCGCTCGAGCGCTTCCCGGCAACCCTTCCTCCCTGCATCGCCTCGGGCGCCGGGCCCGCGCGGTCCTGGAGGACGCACGCGAGGAGATCGGCGCCCTCCTCGGCACCCTGCCCCGGGAGCTCGTCTTCACGAGCGGCGCCACCGAGGCCAACAATCTGGCCCTTCTCGGGGTGGCGCGGGCGGCACGTTCCCTGGGGACTCCTCTCCGCCTGATCGCCTCGGAGGCCGAACACCCTTCGGTCCTCGCGCCGCTGCGCCGCCTGCAGCAGGAAGGCCACCCCCTGGAGCTTCTCCCCATCGGCCGCGACGCCCGCGTCCGCGAGGAGGCCCTGGCCGCGGCCCTGGCGCGGCCGGGCCCGGCGCTTCTGGCCTTGCAGTGGGCGGGGAACGAGACCGGCTGTCTCCAGCCCCTCGGAACGGCCGTCGCGGGGCTGCGCGAGGACCTCCACCTGCACGTGGATGCCGTGCAGGGCTTCGGCAAGCTCCCTCTGGCCCCGGAGCTCGAGGCCGCCTCCACCTGGTCCCTCTCGGGGCACAAGTTCGGCGCCCCCCGGGGCTGCGGTCTCCTGCGAGTGCAGGAAGGGGTGTTCCTGGAGAGCCTCCAGGCCGGCGGCGGCCAGGAGCGGGGCCTGCGCCCGGGAACCGAGTGCCCTGCCCATGCGGCGGCCCTCGCGACCGCTCTGCGCCGGGCGCTGGAGCGCCAGGAGGACTTCGCCCGGGAGACGGCCTCCGCCGCCCGCGCTCTCCTCCAGGTCCTGGACCGGGAAGGGGTCGAGTACCGCAGCCAGCACCCTCCGCCCGGAGAGGGCCTCCCGAACACCCTCAGCCTCTCCTTCCCCGGTACCGACGGCCGCGCCCTCCTCCTCGCCTGCGACGCGGAGGGCCTGGCCGTGAGCTCCGGCTCGGCCTGCGCCTCCGGCGCCGCACAGCCCTCGGCGGTCCTCCTGGCAGCCGGCCTGAGCGAGGCCGAGGCCCGCGCCACCCTGCGCATCAGCTTCGGCCGCCCCTCCGGAGCCACCCTCGGCGAGGAGGCCGGCCGCCGGCTGGCCACCATCCTCCGGCGGAGCTACGAAGCCCGAAAACCCTGAGGCCGTCCCGGCCGTCCTTTGCACGCCCTCTTTGATTTTTCTTGGCAGCCCGACCGGGGCAGGGCCTAGGCTGGGGCCCTCCGCGCGACGGACTCCCCAAGTTCTTATCCGTCCGCACTTTAGGATCGCGTCCGGGCGCCGGACCCCCGCTTTCGTGGAGCTGAGCCGTGTTGCAGAAGACCTGGAAGGAAGCCCTCCAAGCCCTCGAAGAGCAGATCGGCCGGGACCCCGTCCACAGCTGGTTCCAGCAGAGCCGTCTGGTCGCCCTGGACGGCCAGGAGGCGTGCATCACCGTCCCGACGCGCCTGCACCGGGAGTACATCCACCAGCACTATCTGGAGCACCTGAAGGCGGCCCTGGGCGTGCCCGAGGCCTGCCTGCAGGTGGAGGCCACGAGCACCGAGGATCTCCTGCGCGAGGAAGGGCTCCTCGAGGAGGCTCCGGTGTTCGAGGAGCCGCCGGCCGCGCCACAGCCGGCGGCGGAGCGGCACCCCGCTCCGCCCGCCGAGGAGGACGCTCCGCTCCGCCTCAATCCCGCCTACACCTTCGACACCTATGTGGTCGGGCCCTGCAACAACTTCGCCCATGCCGCCTGCCGCGGCGTCGCCGACCGCCCGGCCGAGGTCTTCAACCCCCTCTTCCTGCACGGCCCGGTGGGGGTCGGCAAGACCCACCTGATCCAGGCGGTGGCCCACAGCCTCCTGGAGCGCCAGCCGGACCTGCGCATCGTCTACCTGAGCTGCGAACAGTTCGTGAACCACTTCATCGCCGCGGTGAAGTCCGGCGACCCGAACACCTTCCGCTTGCGCTACCGCCAGGCCGACGTCCTGGTGGTGGACGACATCCATCTGCTGAGCAACAAGGCGCGCACCCAGGAGGAGTTCTTCCACACCTTCAACACCCTGCACAACGCGCGCAAGCAGATCGTCCTGTCGAGTGACTCGCCGCCCCAGGACATCCCGCAGCTTCATAATCGTCTGGTCAGCCGTTTCCAGTCCGGCCTCGTCGCCGAGATCGAGCCGCCCTGCTTCGAGACCCGGGTCGCCATCCTCCAGGCCAAGGCCCAGCGCAACCAGGTGCCCCTGGACGTCGAGGTCGCCAAGTTCCTGGCAGAGCAGGTGACGACCAACGTGCGCGAGCTCGAGGGCACGCTCATACGCCTCCTCTTCCTGGCCAGCCTCCAGGGCCGGAAGGTGGACCTGGGTCTGGCCCAGGAGGTGGTGAGCGCCGGGCAGCGCGGCCAGGCGCGGATCGTGCGCATTGACGACATCCTCGACGTCGTGACCCGCCGTTTCGGGGTCAAGGTCAGCGATCTCCAGTCCAAGCGTCGCACGCAGTCCGTGGTCGTGCCGCGGCAGGTGGCCATGAGCCTGGCGCGCAGGCTCACGCGCATGAGCCTCGAGGAGATCGGCGGCCACTTCGGTGGCAAGGACCACACCACCGTCCTCTACGCCTTGGATCGGGTCAAAGACCGGGCCAGCGTAGACAGCGACTTCGCCGCCCTGGTGGCCTCCCTGGAGCGCGAGATCCGCAAGAACCTCCAGGACGGACCGGCGCGTGCCTGAGCGCCGCCTGCGGCCGGGAAAAGCCGGGGAATCCGGGTGGAGAAACCGGGCTTTCCCGCGGCTCTTCTCCACCCGTCTCCACCGCGGCCGGCGGCCCGCACCCGCGCCGTGGGGAAAAGGCCGTCCTTCTCCACCCTTCTCCACGGCGGGCCCCCGGCAGAAGCACTGGGGAAGAGTCCCCGCCACCGGGTGCAAGTCCTGGCTTGCAGGGCGTTTGGAAGCCCCGCTCCGGCTTTCTCCCCAACCCTGTCCTCCCTATACTGTGAGAGACGGATGGACTTCTCATCTCTCTTTCAGAAGAGAGACCCACGAGGACTCGACGAGGCGCATGTCATGAGGTTCCTGATCGACCGGCTGGCCTTCCGCGATGCCCTGCAACGGGTCGAGATGGCCATCGACCGGAAGCCGACCCGGCCCATCCTCGGTGGCGTCTTCCTGCGCGCCGAAGGCGACGTGGTGACGGTCATCGCCAACGACCAGGAGATTGCCGCCCGCTACCGGGTCGAGGACGTGCAGGTGGATCAGCCGGGTTGGGCCGTGGTGCCCGGGCGCGAGCTGGTCGAGGTCGTCCGCGACTTCCAGTCCGAGACCGTGACCGTAGCGCTGAACGACCAGGGCCAGGTGGAGTTCGAGGCCGGCGAAGACCGCTGCCTCCTCGTGAGCATGGAAGGCCAGGCCGGCGACGACGGGCCCCCTTCCCTGTTCCCGCTGCCGCCCGTGCTCCAGGGCCAGCCCGGGGTGGTCCTGGACAAGAGCGAATTCCTGCGGATGGTCGGCAGCACGCGCTTTGCGACCAGTCGTACCCACGACAGCCGCTTCGCCACCGAGGGCGTCCTCTTCGAGCTCCGGGACGGTCATGTGGTCCTGGTCGGGACCGACGGCCGGCGTC
>JALUUN010000128.1 GCA_027021325.1 Planctomycetota bacterium | reverse complement strand
GGCCTTGAGGACGTCGCCCACGGACAGTTCCTCCACCCGCGTCAGGGCGACGATTTCGCCGGGCCCGGCCTGGGCGACGGGCTTCAGCTCGGCGCCGAAGATGTGGGACAGGCCCGAGGCCTTGAGAGGCTTGCCGCCGCGCGGGTTCGGCAACGGGGCATCGGCCTGGACCGTGCCCTGGAGGACCCGCAGATAGGAGATCTGGCCGAGATGCTTGTCGCTCAGGACCTTCCAGACCCGCGCTACCAGGGGATCGGAGGGACCGCCTCCGGAGACATGCTCGTCCCGGAGGGCCTCGGCCAGGCGGTCGGCACCCGGGAACTCCTGGAGCAGGAACTCGGCGAACTCGGCCACTCCCGTTCCGGTCACCGGATTCACGAAGAAGACCGGGGCGAAGGTGCCCGCGGCGATGGCCGCGGGAATGGCCCTGCGCAGCTCCTCGTCGGCGACGTCCCCCTCTTCCAGGTACTTCTCCATGAGGGCATCGTCGCCCTCGACGATGGCGTCCACCATCCGCGAGCGGTGGGTGCTGTCACCGCCGAGGACCGGCTGTACCGCGGAAAAGCCGCCGCCGACGCCGTCGGGAAGGACGTAGGGCACGGCCTCGGTCCCGAAGGCACTGCCCAGGGACTCGAGAATGGCCTCCAGGTCCAGGTTGTCGCCATCCACCTTGGTCACGACCACCGCCCGGGCGAGCCCCCGGTCCTTGGCCGCCTTCCACAGACGGCGGGCATGGAAGGGGACGCCTGTGGTCCGGGCGGCGACGGTGAGCACGGCGCCGCCGGCCGCTGCCATGCTGGTGTAGGCGTCGGCCAGGAAGTCCGGATAGCCCGGGGTGTCGACGAGGTTCAGGGCGACCGGCCCCTTCTCCAGGTGCACCACGGCGGCCTGCAGGCTGTGCTTCTTCTCCTTCTCCTCGGGGGTGAAGTCGCACAAGGTATTGCCTTCCTCGACGCTCCCCTGCCGGCTGGTGGCGCCGTAGTGGTGGGCCAGGGCCTCGAGCAGAGAGGTCTTGCCGGCGTCGGAGCTGCCCAGAAAGGTGAGGTTGCGGATGTCGGCTGCGGCCATGGGAGGTGCCGGAGAGGGTCGGTCGGAGGGGTCCGGAACGGGTGTCGGGCCGGAAAGCATAGCGTTCCGGCCCGACGCGGGGGGCCCCGGCGGCGCCGGAGCCCGGGTGCTCCAGGGCGCCTAGTTGGCGTTGTTCAGGATCAGGATCTCCACCCGCCGGTTCGCGGCCTTGTTCTCGGCGGTGTCGTTCGGGGCCACGGGGTCGTACTCCCCGTGGGCCGCCACCCGCACCATGGCCGGGTCGATGCCCAGATCCTTCGTCAGGTAGTTCGCAACGGCCAGGGCGCGGGCCGCCGACAGGTGCAGGTTCGACTCCCACTTCGATTTCCGGATCGGATCGGAGTCCGTATGCCCTTCGATCCAGAGGGTTCGGCCGGCGTAGCCCTCCTGCAGCGCCTTGGCCACGGCCGCCAGACTCGAGTGGCCCTGGTCACTGAGCTCCGCCGAGCCCGAGGGGAAGGTGATGGCGGCCGGCAGGTCCAGGACGATGACGTCGCCGCGGCGCTCAACGCCCACCCCGGTCCCGAGGAGGCGGCTGCGCAGGGCCTCGACCTCGGCGTCGGCCTCGGCGATCTGCGCCTCGTAGGTGGCGACGCGCTCCTGGAGTTCACTGTTCTGCTGCATCTCGCGGCTCAGGGCGTCCTGCAGCTCCTGGTTCTGCGCCCGGATGCGCTCCCGCTCCCGGGCCAGGCGGTTCTGTTCCTCCCGCAAGGCAGCCAGCTCCCGGTCCTGGTCTTCGATGATCCGGTCCTTCTGGGTCTGGCAGGCGGGGAGCACGCTCAAGGCGAGCACGAGGAAGGCAAGGTGTCTCATGGGTTTCCGGGGCGTCAAGCGAGCAAGTTGCGAAGAAGGTCGGGCCAGGTCTGGGTGAAGAAGGAAGCCGTTTTCGACGGCTCCAGCAGAACCAGGATGGTCCCGAGGACCAGAGGCGGTCCGAAGGGAATCACCCGGCCCAGCTGCCAGCCGACGTGCACGTCCTCCTTCCAGCTTCGGACCCGCCCGCGCCGCCGCCGCCGGGCCCGCACCAGGAGGATCATCCGCAGGATGTTCCCAATGCCCAGGAGGGCGCCGGCCATGACGCCGACCAGGAGGGTCCAGGCCGAGCCCTCGAGCCCGACCCAGGCGCCCACGGCCGCCAGGTACTTGACGTCCCCCCGGCCGAGGGCCTCCTGGCGGAGAATGTAGGAAAACAGGAGCCGGAATCCAAACAGGAATCCCCAGGAGGCAGCCGCCCCCACCGCCGAGGACAGGGCCGCCAGTGGCACCGGCTCCAGGGAGGGGTCCAGGCCGGCCCAGGCGGTCCCCCACGGCAGGCGGAACGGATCTCCGGGCCAGAGCTGGAATTGGGGCACCAGGCAGGAGGCCAGGAAGCCCGCAGGGATGCCCCCGAGGGTGATGCCGTCGGGGAGGATGAAATGGCGCCAGTCGATGGCGGCCGCGATCCAGAGGGCCGTCAGCGCGCAGCACGCCAACCCCAGGGCCAGGAGGCCGGCCCGGCCGGGCCAGGCGTGTCCGGCCCAGAGGAAGAGACCGGCCAGGACCAGCTCGTGGACCAGGTAGCCGGCCCCATAACGGACCCCACAGGCCCGGCAGCGGCCCCGGAGCAGGATCCAGCTCAGGACCGGGAGGTTGTCGTACCAGGCGATGGTCGTGCCGCAGGAGGTGCAGCGCGAGCGCAAGGGCCGGACCAGGCTCTCCCCTTCCCGGGGCACCCGCCAGACCGCCGCCGAGGCAAAGGAGCCGGCGATGGCCCCGAAAACGGCCAGCCACAGGCTGTACCAGGGCTCCGCCCCGCGCAGGGTCTCCCACCAGGCCATGGCCAGAGGCTAGCGGTCCCCAGGGGCCGGGGGAACCGCGGGGGGCGGAGTGCAGAAGCGCTCGGGGCGGACCGGAGCCCAGCCCGGCCCGCCCCGACAGGGATCCTCACGCCTACCAGGCGATGGGGATCTTGACGTAGCGCAGCGAGGGCCGTTCGCTGCTGGTGCTGACCCCGCTGGCGTTGGCGTTGATGTCGAAGGTCACGCGGTAGCGGAAGAAGCGCATGCCTTCGAGATCCGCGAGGTCGGTGGTCCAGGCGGTAGGCGTTCCGGGCAGGTTCTCCTCACCCGGGTTCGCCGAGGCATCGGCACCCTGGAACTCGAACTTCACGCTGGCCGTGGCCGGCAAGCGGTCCTTCTGGTCGGTGGTGTCGATCCGGAAGAAGCGCTGGCGCAAGCTCCAGGTCGAGCCCAGGGAGAAAAGCATGGAACCGTCGCCCACCCGGGTGTCCAGGGTCAGGACGTCGGTCACCGCGTTGTAGGAGGCCGCGGTGATCTCGAAGCCTGTCGCGGCGGTGGCGTCCGGGAAGACGTCGTATCCGATCAGGAGGTTCGGGTTCAGGAAGAAG
>JALUUN010000127.1 GCA_027021325.1 Planctomycetota bacterium | reverse complement strand
TCCCCTCCTACCTGTCCCGCAAGAAGTAGTCCCGTGCCATGGCCCTCACTCCGCGCAAGGCCCTCTTCCTCACGGGTTTCGTGGCTCTCCCCCTGGTCACCCATCTGGCGGCCGTGCAACCAGCCCTGGACACGCGCTCCGAGGCCATCGAGCGCCAGCGCAACGCCGGGCAGATCCAGCAGGAGAACCAGGCCCGCATCCGCCAGGCCCGGGAGCTGGAGGAACTCTGGGGCCGCTTCAAGCCCCAGGCCGACGAGGGCATGGAAGGGATGGAAGAGTACCTGAACCCGGTCCTGATCCAGAAGCGCGTCACCGAACTGGCCCGGGTCGTGGGCTGCGATGTGCGCATCCAGCAGGATACCCGCGGCGAACACGAGTTCGTTGCCCACTACAACCTGACCGGTTCGGGCACCTGGCCGGACGTCGTGCACATGATCGATCAGCTCGAGCGCGGCCACTACCGGGTGCGCTTCGACTCGGTCACGGTCATGCTGCCCGAGGACCTGGAGTCCGACGCGCGCGTCACGGTGAACGCCAGCTTCATGATTCCCGACATCCCGGTGCGCAGCCGCAGGGAGGATCGGCAATGAGCGCCACCGGCAAGGGATTCCTGGCCCAGGCCAAGGCCAGTCCGGGCAAGACGGCCTTCCTGGCCCTGGTGACGCTCTCGGCCCTCCTCATCTGGGGCAAGACGCTCCTGAAGGGGAAGCCCAAGCCGGATCCGGCCAGCATCGTCACCGACATGAACGCGCGCAGTCGGGAGCGCGCCGCGGCCGCCGGCCATGCGCCGGACACGCCGCGGCGGTCGCCCGCCGCCCTGGGGCCGATCCAGAGCTTCGAGGCGGCGCGCCAGCGCATCGCTGCCTGGCAGGAGCCGATCCGCCTCTACCTGGACAGCGCCGACGAAGACCTCGACATCATCGACGTGGTCGGTCTGGCCGAGTTTTCCGAGGGCGCCGAGGAGCCCGAAGTCGAGGAGGAGACTCCCCTTCCGGCGCTCACCGGCACCGCCCGCCTGGGCGGGACCCGCTATGCCTTCTTCGACGGAAGGCGCGTCCAGGTCGGCGATTCCATCGGCCGATACAAGGTCGTCGCCATCCGCAACCGCGAAGTGGAGCTCCTCGATACCCGGGAGGATCTCCGCCGGACCCTCGCCATGCCCGATCCCCTCGACCGCCCCCGTGAGTGAGGGGCGGGCTGTCCGCACACCGGTGCATCCATGATTCTCTCCCTCAGGAACCTGATCCTCTTCTCGACGGTCCTCCTGGCCGCCCCGCTGCCGGCCCAGGAGGCGCAGGACCCCGACGCGGCCTGGCAGACGGTGGACCCCGAGGAACGCATCACGATCAGCTTCGACGGCGAAGACCTGACCGCGATCCTCGACATGTTCGCCACAACCTACGGGCTGAACATCGTCTACGGCTCCGACGTGCAGGGCAGCATCACCATGAACCTGCATGACGCTCCGGTGCGCCAGGCCTTCGAGCAGATCCTGGCCGCTGCCGGCTACACCTACACGACCCAGGACACCTTCATCCTGGTGCGACCTCCGGGCGGGAGCTTCAACCAGAGGCCATCCGGTCCCAACCCCCATCCGCCGGAGATCTTCTTCCTGAACCACGTCCGCGCCGAGGACATCGCGCCCATGATCGAGCCGATCCTCGGGCCTCAGGAGATCGTGGTCCCGGGGCCGAGCGCCAAGAAGGGAATCACCGACCTGGAAGACCTGGGCGGCAACGAACTCGCGGTGCGCGAGATGATCCTGGTCCTCGCCGGTGAAGAAACCAAGGAGAAGATCCGGGCGCTGCTGGCACAGGTGGACATCCCGCCGCTCCAGATCGAGGTCCAGGCCACCATCCTGCAGGTGGCCCTGAACGACTCCACGACCATGGGCGTGGACTTCAATGTCCTGAGCGGTGTGGACTTCCAGGCCATGGGCGGGGCGACGGACGTGACCGATTCCATCAGCCTGGACCCGGTCACGGGAGGCTCCCTGGGGAACTGGCTCCTGGGGGCGCGCCAGGGCGGGTTCACGCAGCCCGGCTCCTCCGGGCTGCACGTCGGCATCCTGCGCGACCAGGTCGGCGTCTTCGTCGAGGCCCTGGAGACCGTGGGCAATGCCACCGTGCTCTCCAACCCGACGGTCCTGGCCCTGAACCGCCACGCCGCCCAGATCCTGGTGGGCCGGCGAATCGGCTACCAGACCCTGACCGTGAGCCAGACCAGTACGACCCAGAACGTGCAGTTCCTGGAGGTCGGCACCACCCTGACCTTCCGGCCCTTCGCGACCGAAGACGGCTACGTCCGCATGGAAGTCCATCCGGAGAACTCCGACGGCCTGATCAGCGCTGCCACCGGCCTGCCGGAGGAGAGCACTGCCGAGGTCACGACGAACGTTCTGGTACGCAGCGGCCACACGATCGTGATCGGCGGCCTCATGGAAGAAAGCCTCAGCACGAACATCTCCCAAGTGCCGCTCCTCGGATCGATCCCGATCCTTGGTCAGTTGTTCCGGCGTGAGGAGCAGACCGAAACCAAGACCGAAATCATCGTTCTGCTGACGCCGCGCATCGTCAACGACGAGCAACTGACGCGCAAGGCGGACGAGGCCCGCCAACGCCACATCGCCGCGGCGGCCGAGCTTGCGGCCTCACACCACGGCTACCTGCGGCCGGCCTACGCCCGCCGCATGTACGCCAAGGCGGCGGCGGCCCTGGCCGAGGGCGACCCGGCCCTGGCCCTGGCCAAGGCCGAATGGGGCCTGGCGGCGATGCCCGCCGACCCCGACCTGGCCATGCTTGCGCACCACGCCCGCGAGGAACTGCGCGCGACCGAGCTGGAGCGCAAGGAGCTCGAAGAGGCCCTGCAGATCCTCGACCGCGACCGGGAGAGCCAACGATGAAGAACCTCCTTCCCCTCCTCCTTCTTTCCCCGGCCCTCGGCCTGGCGGCCTGCAGCGCCGTCGAGGAGGTCCTGGGCGAGCGCTCCCCCGCGGCGGCCGAGGATCCGGCAGCGCGGAGCCATGCCAGCCTGCGCCGCAGCCACGGCCTCGCGAGCCGTGATCTCGTGCTGCCCGAGGAGGAGCCGCCCGAGGACGGCGACCTCTCCGCGTGGCGGCGTGCCCGAAGCACCATCCTCCGGACCTTCGCCTTCCGCGCCCTGGAGAAGGGGCTCCTGGAGGAGGCCCGGAACTACCTCCAGGAGGCCTGCGAGACCGACCCCGGCGACACGGCGAGCCATGCCGCCCTGGCGCGGCTGTTCCTGATCCAGGGAGACCGTGAGGCCGCGCTCGCCTACGCCGCCCAGGCCTGGGAGATCCATCCCGACGATGAGGAGATCGGCCTGGTGTACGCCGCCGCCCTGGCGGAGACCGAACGCCCCGAGGAGGCCACCCGCATCCTGGAGCGGATCTGGGAGGTGAACGCCGGTGATCCCGAGTTCGCCCGAGCCCTTCTGACCCACTA
>JALUUN010000126.1 GCA_027021325.1 Planctomycetota bacterium | reverse complement strand
CCCTGCCTCCGCCTTCGGATCCGGCGCCACCGCCGTAGGATGGGAGCCGGACGGCCGGGACGGCCGATCCGGGGAACCGGGATGCGCGCCCGTACGCCGCTCCTCCTCCTGGCCCTGGCCCTCGGGGCCTCCCTTCTCCTGCTCCTCCTGGAAGCAGGCGGCGGGGGCGGAGCGGACGGTCCCGCCCCCCGGGAGGAGAGCGCCGCCGGCCGGGTCCGGGCCGCTGCGCCGGCCTCCGGAGGCGGGACGCCGCCGCCGCCCGCGGCCGGACGCGTCGAGCTGGAGGCCGGCCCCGAGAGCCTGGTCCAACGCGCCCGCGGCCTCGAGGTGGAGGGTATCCCGGCCTTCCGCGGCCGGGTCCTCCTCCCCGGCGGCGAAGCGGCCGCTGGCACCACCGTCCACGCCTGGGGCATCCCCGGCCTGGCCCTGGCCGTGGACCCCGACGACCCCACGCGCCGGCCGGTCGTCGGCTTCGAGGGCCTCACCGACGCCGAAGGGCGCTTCGCCGTCCCCGAGGCGCCACGGGACGGCCTGCACTACCTGATCCGCATTTCCAGGGCGGAACTGGCGCCGCTCCTTCTCTACAACCTTCCGGCCCGCCCGGGGCGCACCCGGGAACTCGGCGACCTCGTCCTCGGCCCGGGCTGGGCCGCCACCGGCCAGGTCCTGACCCCTGAAGGGCTGCCGGTCGCCGGCGCCGTCGTCGTGCCCCTGCCCGAACCCGAGGGCGCCCTGGTGGCCCCCTCGGTGCAGAGCCGCATCCGCCCCCTCCCCGGCTTCGAGACCCGAACCGGTGCCGACGGCCGCTTCCGCCTCGAGCACCTGCCGCCGGGGCCGGTCCGCTTCGAGGCCCGGGCGCCGGGCTTCGCCACCGGCCGGAGCGCCGTCGCCCGCGCCCTCGAAGGCGAGGAGCTCTCCGGCATCCCCATCGAGGTCGAGCCCGCCACGACCCTCTCGGGCCTCGTCCTCGACCCGGGCCGCCAGCCCGTCCCCGGCGCACGCCTGCGCATGGAACTCGGCGGCAACCGCTTCGAGGAGACCGTGAGCGGCGAGGACGGCCGCTTCCGCTTCGAGGCCCCCGAGGAGGCCGAGCTGGTCCTGCTCCGCGCCAGCGCCCCGGGCTTCTGGCCCATGAGCGACCGCCTCGACGAGGAGGAGCGCCTCCTTCCCGTGGAACTGGTCCTGAAGCCCCTGGCGCCGGTGACCGGCGTCGTCGTGGATGCCGCCGGTGGTCCGGTCGCCGGGGCCTCCGTCGCCCTGGTCCTCGCCAGGCGATCGCGCATCGCCGGCGACCCGGCCCTGGAGCCCGCCATCGCCCGGGCGCGGACCGCCGAGGACGGCGCCTTCGCCCTGGAGCCCGACCTCTCCCGCACCTGGAACCGCCGCTTCCAGGTTCTCGCCTGGGCCGAGGGCCACGCCCCGGCCCTCTCCGCCACGATCCTCTTCCGCGAGGACGACGAGGAGCCGCCTGCCCCCCTGCGTCTCGTCCTGGAAGCCGGCCTGCGCGTGACCGGCACCGTTCTCTCCGCCGGCGGCAGCCCCCTGGCCGAGGCCCGCGTGCATCTGCGGCGCCTCAACGCTCAGCGCCCGGCCGGACCCACGCGCATCGTGCGCGTCCCCGTGAGCCGGCGCAACGGCACGCTCGTGCGCAGCGCTACGACCGGAAGCGACGGGCGCTTCGCCTTCGAAGGTCTGGAGCCGGGCGACTACCGCATCGAGGCCCACCACCCCGGGCACTCGCCGGGCGAGACCGGGGAGTTCGCCCTCCTCGACGGCCCCCTGGACTTCGCCGTCGAACTGCCGCCGCCCTCGAGCATCCTCGGCCGCGTCCAGGGCGACCTCTCCCTCTTCGGGCAGCTGCGCGTCACCGCCAGCAGCCCCGAGGCCGACGATCTCGACACCACTCTCGCCAGCGACGGCAGCTTCCGCTTCGAGGGCATTGCCCCCGGCACCTGGTCCCTGGTTCTGCGCGAGGTGGATCCCGCCTTCGGCAGCAACCTCTGGAATCTCGGCGCCGGCGAAGGCCTGGCGCGCCTGGACGGCATCCAGGTCGCCCCCGGGGAAACGCGCAGCGTCGAGATGGTCCTCGACCTGAGCGAGCGCGCCGTGGTCCACGGCATCCTGCGCCGCAACGGCGAAGCGGCCCCGGACCTGGCCGTCTTCCTGATCCCCCAGGCCCTGGAGGGACCGGGCGCGAGCGACGCACGCATGCGCTTCCGTGCGGTCCAGCGCTGGATCCGCAGCACGACCACGGACTGGAGCGGCCGCTACGTCCTGGCCGGCCTGGAACCAGGAGACTACTGGCTCGTGGTCCAGCGCCGCGGGGCCTGGCCGGAGGGCCTCCTGGACGGCACCCCCGCCGGCCCCGCCGGCCTGACCCGCCTGCCCCTGGAACTGCAGCCGGGCAGCCAGGAACGGCGTGACCTGGACCTCGTCCTCGGCAGCCTGGAAGGGCAGATCGTCCAGGCCGCCGAGGATGGCGGGGAACGGCCGCTGGGCCGCGGCCGCCTGACCCTGAAGGCCGCTCCGGGGCGCGAGGGCATCGCCGGCCGGCGTGTCCCCGTGGGCCGCGACGGCCGCTTCCGCGCCGGAGACCTTCCCGCCGGCGGCTGGGTGATCGAGTACCGCAACGGCCGCCTCGGGGTCCAGGGCCTCGAGGTCACGGTGCCCCCGGGGGGTGTCGAGCGCGTCCGTCTCCGGGCCGAGACCCTGCCCACGGTCCCCGTGCAGCCGATCCGCTGAGCCATGCAGGTGCTGCGCCGCGCCTTCCCGGTCCTGGCTCCCCTCCTGACCCTGGCAGCCATCGTCTTCCTCGGCGACTGGCTCGCCAGCCAGGGGGAGGGCGGCGAGACCTGGGAAACGCCCGAACTCCCCTTCGAAGCGGTCGCCCCTCTGCCCGCCGCCCGCGGGGAAGTCGAACTGCGCATCCTGGACGGCGCGGGCCGCCCGGCCGCCGGCGCCTTCGTCGCCCTCCTGGAGCCGGAAGTCCGCGCCGCCTCGGCCGGCGCCGACGGACGCGCACGCCTGCCCCGGCGAGGCTCCGGCCCCTGGCGGGCGGCGGTCTTCCTGCCGGGTCACGAGCCCTACTGGACCGAACCCCAGAAGGGAGCAAGCACCGAGGTGC
This sequence comes from Planctomycetota bacterium, assembly GCA_027021325.1. GTDB lineage: Bacteria > Planctomycetota > UBA1135 > UBA1135 > UBA1135 > JALUUN01. The sequence continues at coordinate 345 of JALUUN010000126.1, read as the reverse complement.
ACCTCCAGACCCTGCGGCCCCTGGCCGGGGGGCGCCCGGAACCCGCCCTGCGCCGGGACCTGGAGGTCCTGCTCGGCCTCCCGGACCCTGCCCTCTCCCCGGCGGGGATCCTGGTCCTGGCCCGCCCCCGGGAGGATGCCGGCGGTCTCTTCGCCGGCGAGGGCGAGCCGCCCCTCTTCGGACTGACCGCGGCCGACGGCCGGGTCCTCCTGCCCGGGGCGCCGCCGGGCGCCCTGGTCCTCGAGGCCTACGCTCCGGGCCTTCCCCCGGAGGAACCCTGGCTCCTGGGGCGCCGGCCCCTTGCGGACCTCCCGGAGGAGCCGCTGTCCTGGAGTCTGGAGGCCG
>JALUUN010000125.1 GCA_027021325.1 Planctomycetota bacterium | reverse complement strand
GATCCCACCGTCGCCCTGGCGGCGGAGTCCCTCCTGGGAAGAGCCGAGGGCGACGAGCCGGGTGCCTGGTTCCTGCGCGAGGCCCGCGCTCAGGCCCTGCGCACCCTGAAGCGCATGGACCTGACTGCGAAGAGCTTCTTCGCCCTGGCCGAGGGCGGGACGGCCTTCGCCGGCGCCTTCCTGGAGCTCGGCCTCGCCGCCGACCGCCTCTACGTCCTCGACGACCCCGAAGAGCCCGTGGAACTGGGGCTCGGGCTCCTGAACCGCGGCGCCCTGCCCATGAGCCACGGCCTGAGCCGGCTGGAGGCGCGCTTCTACGGCGAGCCCGGGAGCCTGGAGCGGCTCTGGGCTGCTGCCGGGGAGGGCGGCGGCCGGATCCCGGCGGCCCGGGCCGAGGAACTGGGCCTCGCCACCGCCGCCCTGGACGCCATCGACTGGGAGGAGGAGATCCGCGTCGCCTCGGAGGAGCGGGCCTCCTTCAGTCCCGACGCCCTCACGGGTATGGAGGCCAATCTCCGCTTCCCCGGTCCCGAGACCCTCGAGTCGCGGATCTTCGGGCGCCTGACCGCCTGGCAGAACTGGATCTTCCAGCGGCCCAACGCCACCGGCCCCGAAGGGGCCCTGCAGTGCTACGGCGAACCCCGCCGTCCCCGCTTCGACATGAACCGGACCTGAGCCACCATGAGCAGCATCGACTACCAGGAACGGATCCCGAACAACGTCGACCTGTCTTCGGACCGGCGGCTGCAGCGCGCCCTCGAGGCCTGGCAGCCCCGCTACCTGGACTGGTGGATGGAGATGGGTCCGGACGGCTGGATGGAGAACGAGGTCTATCTGCGGACCGCCGTCTCCGTGGACCGCGACGGCTGGGCGCGCTTCGGCTACGTGCGCATGCCGGAGTACCGCTGGGGGATCTTCCTGGCGGATCCCGAGCCCGACCGCCGGATCGGCTTCGGCGACCACTACGGCAAGCCGGCCTGGCAGCAGGTGCCGGGCGAGTATCGCCACGACCTGCGCCGGATCATCGTCACCCAGGCCGACACCGAGCCCGCCTCCGTCGAGCAGCAGCGTCTGCTCGGATCCACGGCTCCTTCCCTCTACGACCTGCGCAACCTGTTCCAGGTCAACGTCGAGGAGGGGCGGCATCTGTGGGCCATGGTCTACCTCCTGCACACCTACTTCGGGAAGGAGGGCCGCGCCGAGGCCGACGAGCTCCTGGAGCGACGCAGCGGCAATCCGGACCGGCCGCGGATCCTGACGACCTTCAACGATCCGGTCCAGAACTGGCTCGACTTCTTCATGTACACGATGTTCACGGACCGGGACGGCAAGTTCCAGCTCCTGGCCCTGGCCGAGAGCGGCTTCGACCCCCTGGCCCGGACCTGCCGTTTCATGCTGACCGAGGAGGCGCACCACATGTTCGTGGGACAGACCGGCGTCGGCCGCGTCGTGCAGCGCACCTGCGAGGTGATGCAGGAGCATCCCGACGCCGATCCGCGGGAGTTCGGGGCCATCGACCTGCCGACCATCCAGAAATACCTGAACCAGTGGGCTTCGAGCAGCACGGATCTCTTCGGCGCCGAGGTCTCGAGCAACGCCGCCAACTTCTTTGCCGAGGGACTCAAGGGGCGTGCCTGGGAGGAGCGCTACGAGGACCATGTCGCTGCCGAAGGGACCATCAGCATCGAGGAGCCCGACGGGGACCGGCTGGTGGAGCGGGAGGTTCCCCTGCGCAATGCCATGAACGAGGTCCTGCGTTCGGAGTACCTGGCCGACAACCAGAAGGGCGTGGACTACTGGAACAAGATCCTCCGCAAGCACGGGATCGACTTCGAGCTGCGTCTGCCGCACCGCCGCTTCCACCGCAGCATCGGCCTCTACGCCGGCCGTTTCTTCGACCCCGAGGGCCATCCCGTGGATGAGGCGACCTGGCGCCGCCGGCAGTACGAGTGGTTGCCCTCCGAGGAGGATCGCGAGTACGTGAGCAGCCTGATGCGCCCGGTCTACGAGCCCGGCCGTTTCGCCGGCTGGATCGCTCCGCCCGCCAAGGGCATCAACGGCAAGCCCCTGGACTTCGAGTACGTCCTGGTCTGAGGCGCGGCTCAGGAGCGGACCCGCACCCGTTCCCAGGCCACGTACACGCCCTGGGCGGCGAGGCCCAGGCCGGAGCCCAGTTCGCCCGGAGCGAAGCGGTGGCGGCCGGTCTCGCGTCCGTCCAGAAGGAAACGGACCTCGTCGCCCTCCTGGACCAGGCCGAGGACGCCCGTCTCCAGAGGCTCGCGGAGGGGGAAGGAGCGCAGGTTCTCCTGCTGCCACCCTCGGGGCCCCAGGGACAGGCGCAGGAGCACCAGACCGGAGCCGACCCGGCCGTAGAGAAAGAAGGATTCGCCGCCCCGGGCGCCGAACAGAAGGCCGGCCACGGGAACCGGAGCGCCGGGCAGGGACTCCAGTTCCTGGAGGGTGGCCTCGAATTCCAGGGAGGCGGGGAAGTCCCCGTCGGCCTCCAGGCGGCTCAGGCCCGGCGTTTCCGCCTCCAGGAGGCCGGGGGTGCGGACGCGCCACTGGTCCTGGGGGGGCACCTCGGCCCAGCCGCCGAGGTCCGGGCAGAGGCAGAGGCGGCGCCAGCGGCGCAGCAGACCGGGCTCGGCGGGGCCGAGCTCCTCTTCCAGATCGCCCAGGGCGGGGAGATCCCCGAGCAGGGCCCGGCCCTCGGCCAGGAGGCTGTGGGAGGTCTCCGTGTAGCCCTCTCCGGCGGCCAGACGCACCGCCCGGACGACCCGTCCGGAGAACTCCTCCTCGATCTCCTCGAGGACCCGGGCGAAGGCGCGGTCGTTGGCGCGGATCGCCTCCATGCAGGCTTCGGCGAAGTCCTCGGGAGTTGCGGCGGGGAGGTTCTCGGCCGCCAGATCCAGGGCCCCGGCCAGGGCCTGCTCCCGGAGGCGCCGCAGGATCAGGATCGCGGCGTCGGGTCGCTCCAGTTCCGTCAGCGCCCGCGCTTCGCCCCAGAGAGCGGCGGGATCCTGGGGCAGCCGGCGCAGGGCCCGGCGAAAGGAGGCGAGAGCCGACTCCCAGTGGCCGCGCCCGGCCTGGACGAAACCCCGTTCCACGAGCTCCCTGGCCGCCGAGGGCGGGCCGAACTCGAGGCGGTGCAGGTCCCGGATCCAGTCCTGGAAGAGGGCCTCGAAGGCCTCGAAGTCCGGCACTTCCGGCCGGCCGGGCCCTTCTACGAAGAAGCGCAGGAAGCGCTCGAAGGGATCGTGGCGGCCGCCGGTGCGGTAGCTGGCCTGGAAGCGGCGGTAGGGTTCCAGATAGATCCGGTTTCCCTCCTCGTCCTCGTAGTTGTGCATGAAGTAGACGAGGGCCCATCCGATGGGGTAGTAGTCTCCCGGGTAGCTGCCTGGCCGGAACCAGCTCAGGACCTCGCGCAAGGTCGGTGCGCCGCGGTCGAAGAGGGCGACGGCGCTGCGCAGTCGGCGT
>JALUUN010000124.1 GCA_027021325.1 Planctomycetota bacterium | reverse complement strand
GTGCAGGCCGGTCCAGGCCTCGGGCCGGGGCTGCCCGGCGGCCTCGAGCTCCACGGCGGCGGCCCGGGCCCGGTCCTCCGCGGGGGCGGCGACGGCCACCACCCGGGCACCCAGGGAGGAGGCGTGGCGCGCCAGGAAGGGCCCGGTCCCCTGGCGGCGGCGCCGGGCGCCCACCACGACGAGCCGCAGGCCATCCCCGGGGCGTCCCTCCATCCGGCCCAGTCTATCCCCCGGCAGCCAGGCGGTCGCGCAGGCGGACCAGGGCGAGTTCGGTCTTCATGTCGGGGATGGCCCCCGCCCGGCAGGCCCGGACCGCCTCCTCCAGGTCCATCAGGCGCACCCGGGTTCCCTCCTCCATCGGGCTCCCGTCGCCGCCGGCAGCGAGATCCCCCGGCGGGGACGGGAGTTCCGCCTCCAGGAGGAAGACCTTCTCGTCGGCCGCCCCGGGGCTGGGGAAGACCGGAGCCCCGAGGGGACGGAAGGCTTCCGGCGGGATCTCCAGGCCGGCCTCCTCCCGCGCCTCCAGGGAGGCCCGCCGCGCCAGGCCCTCCGGGCCCTCGTCGCCCGGCTCCAGGAGGCCGGCGACGAGCTCGGTGAGGACCAGGGGCGCCTTGGGGTCGGGCTGGATCAGCTTCTTGCGCCGGCGCAGGAAGACCGGCGGCCGCACCCCCGCCTTGAGGACCACCCGCACGCGCCCCGCCTCCCGGAACCAGATCACCGCCGCGACGGCGTCCACCCCCGGCCGGCTGACCACGTCGCAGGGGTAGGGCGGCGAGAGACGCCCGTCGGCGTAGCGGTGGCGGAGGAGGAAGCGCTGGACCCGGAGGAAGCCGTCCTGCGGGGCCGGCTGCTCCTCCAGGATCTCAAGGGCGACGGGTTCCATGGCGCTACGCTAGCGCCGCCGGAGTGCGCCGGCGCCGCCGTCATGGCCGAGAGCAAGCAACTCCCCCGGGAAGCCCTGCGCGAGCGCCTCGAAGCCCTGCGGCGCGAGCGCCCCGGCCTGCGGGTGGTCCTCCTGAACGGCGTCTTCGACCTGCTCCACGCCGGGCATGTCGAGGTCCTGGAGGCGGCCCGGGCCGAGGGCGATCTCCTGGTCGTGGCCCTCAACGACGACGCCTCGGCACGGCGGCGCAAGGGGCCGGGCCGGCCCTTCCAGCCCCTCGAGGACCGCATGCGCATCCTCGCCGCCTTCGCCGCCGTGGACTACGTCACGGCCTTCCCCGAGACGGACCTGGCGGCGACGCTCCGGCTCCTGCGGCCGGCGGTCCACGCCAAGGGCGCCGACTATCGCGAGGAGGATCTTCCGGCGACGGAGCGCGCCGCCGCCCGCGACTGCGGCATCGAGCTGCGGCTCGTCGGGCCGCCGAAGCGCGCCTCCTCCTCGGGTCTGGCCCGGCGCATCCGGGAAGCGCACCCCCCGGGGACGCAGGACGCGAAGGGACCGGAAGGGGCGGGCGCATGAGCCGGGCCCTGATCGTGCGCCTGCCCAATCCGCTGGGCGACGTGGTCGCTGCGACCCCGCTGCTCGCCTGGCTGCGCCGCCGCGGCGAGGGCCGGCGCGTGCTGGCCGCCGGGCGGGCGCCGGCCCTCGAACTCCTGGACGGCCTGGAGGATCTCGACGGCCTCCTGGAGATCCCTGCCGGGGCGGGGGTCCGCGCCGAGGCCCGGATCCTGCGCGGCGCCGGCGCGCAGGAGATCCTGCTGCTGCCCAACTCCTGGTCCTCGGCCCTGGCCGCCCACCGGGCCGGGATCCCGGTGCGCGCCGGCCGCGGGCGCCACGGCCGCGGCCTCTTGCTCACGAAGACCCTGCCCCGCATCCGGCGGGCGGCGCGTATGGATCTCCTCTACCTGGAGCTGGCCGGCGCCCTCGGCCTTCCGCTGCCGCCGCGGGAGGCGGCGCCGGCGACGCGGCTCGCCGTGACCGCGGAGGGGCGAACGCGCGCCGAGGCGCGCCTCCGGCGCCACGGCTTCGCCGAGGCCGGCCTCCTGGCGGTCTCGCCCGGGGCCGCCTTCGGCCCCTCGAAGGTCTACCCGGTGGAGCTCCTGGCGCGGGCGGTGGCCCGGGTCGTCGAGAAGCGGGCCTGGGTGCCGGTGCTGCTCGGATCGCCCGCCGAAGCGCCGCTCCTGCGCCGCCTCGACGAGGCCCTGCAGGCCGAGGGCGTCCGCCAGCGCCTCCCGACCCACGAGGAGCCCGCCGGCATCGCCGAGCTCAAGGCACTCCTCGAGCGCAGCCGCGTCCTCCTCGGTGCCGACGCCGGTCCGCGCCACATCGCCGCCGCCCTGGGCGTGCCCCAGGTGGTCCTCTTCGGGCCGACCCACCCGGGCTGGTCCTCCTTCCGCACCGAGCGGCTCCTGCCCCTGCGCCGGGGCGACGTCTCCTGCAGCCCCTGCCACAAGGCCATCTGTCCCCTGGACCACCGCTGCATGACCCGCATCCCGCCGGAGGAGGTCGCCTTCGCGGTCCTGGAAGCGGGGAGCTGAGCCCGGGCGGAGGCCGGCTCCCGGCGCGCGCCGGCAGCGAAGGGAAACGGCCGGCGCCACGAGGAACGCCGGCCGCTGGCTGGTGGGCCGTGCTGGATTTGAACCAGCGACTTCCACCGTGTGAAGATGGCACTCTAGCCACTGAGTTAACGGCCCGTGGGCCCGGAGAGGGGCCCGCCCGGCGTCCTTCCAGGGCCCTTTCCGGGCCCCGGCGGAACCGTCCGGGCCGTAGATTGTAGGGCCGCCGCGGAGAACACCAACCCCCCGGACGGGGAGGTCCATGCCCCGCCCCCTGCGCGCCCCCTTTCCCTTCACCGAGACCGAGGGGATCGAACTCCACTGCCGGGCGGAGCGCACCTGGGAGCGGATGCTCGAGGACCTGCGCTCGGCGAAGCGCCGGATCCTCTTCGAGAACTACATCCTGCGCGACGGCATCGCCTGCGAGCAGGTTCTGGAAGCTCTCCTCGAGGCGGCGGGGCGCGGCGTGCGGGTGCGGGTCCTGGCCGACGCCTTCGGTTCCATGGACCTGAGCGGCCGCAGCCAGGCACGGATGCGCGAGGCCGGGGTGGAGCTGCGCTTCTTCAACCCGATCCGCCTCCAGGCGCTCCTCGGCGGCGGGTCTCTGGGCCGCCTGCTGCAGCGCACCCACCGGCGCATCGTCGTCGTGGACGACCGCGCCGGCTGGGTCGGCGGGCTGGCGGTGGACGACCAGTGGCATCCGGAGGGCGAGGGTCCGACCGCCCGGGACACCATGCTGCGCCTGAGCGGGCCACGCTTCGTGGAGCAGCTCGCCGAGCGTTTCGCGCGCCTCTGGAACTGGAGATGGATGGGGCTTCCGGTCCTGGAGGGGCGCCTGCGTCCGGTCCCCGCCGACCCGCCCATGGGCTGGAGCCGGCTCGTGCCCCAGTACGCGCGCCGCGGCCCCCACTTCCGCCGCACCCTCTACCACCGCCTGGCCCACGCGCGGCGGCGGGCCTGGCTCGCGACCGCCTACTTCATCCCG
>JALUUN010000123.1 GCA_027021325.1 Planctomycetota bacterium | reverse complement strand
AGCCCGGCGAGTCGCCGGCCTCACGGCGGCGTCCGCCCCAGAAACTGTAGCGGGACAGGATCGGCGTCGGCCGACGCCGCCGGTCCGGGCCCCGGTAGCCGCCGGCCTCGACGAGGGCACCGGCACCCTCCTCCGCGCCTGGATGCTGCTGCCCTTCCATCTCAGTGGGTCGTGCGCAGCCGGAAGATCGAGAAGGCGGTCATGAGCAGAATCACCGTGTCCAGAAACACGGACTGGTTCTCGATGTAGTACAGGTCGTAGTCCACGTTCTCGTGGATCGGGGCCTTGCGTGCCTCGGAAACCTGCCAGAGCCCGGTGATGCCGGGCTTGGCGTCCAGACGCAGCCGGTCCACGGGGCTGTAGGTGTCGACAATGAAAGGCATCTCCGGCCGCGGTCCGACCAGGGACATGTCGCCACGCAGAACGTTGATGAGCTGCGGCAGCTCGTCCAGCGAGGTCTTGCGCAGGAAGCGCCCGATGCGGGTGATGCGCGGGTCGCTGGAGGCCTGGGGCGTCTCCTCGTCGCCGCACATGTCCACGTACATCGTGCGGAACTTGAAGATGCGGAAGGTACGGCCGCGCTGGCCGACCCGCACCTGGCTGAAGAGGACCGGGCCCGGGCTGCTGCGTTTGATCAGCAGGGCAATCAAGGCCATCAGCGGCGACAACAGGATCAGAAGCCCCGCGGAGACCACGATGTCGATGCCGCGCTTCACTGCGTGGTAGACCGGACGGCTGCGGTCCCCCACGGTGATCAGGGGTATGGAGTCCAGGTTGTCCACCGTGAAGCGCTGGGAGAAGAAGTGGTAGAGCCGCGGCACCACCTGGTACTCGATCCCCAGGGTGTCGAGGATGCCGACCAGCTCCAGGAGATCGTCCTCCTCCAGGCCGGGATCGGCGACGATGACCTTGCGGATCTCGTGCTCCCGGACCAGCCGGTCCAGCTGATCCCGGCCGCCCAGGACCGGGTGCCCGCGCAGGCTGCGCCCGTGCAGGTCCTCATCATCGTCGAGGAAACCGACGAAGTGATAGCCCAGGGTCGGGAACAGGCGGAGTTTCTGCTGCACCCGCAGGGCCAGGGGCCCGGTGCCGTAGAGAGCCACGTTGGTGTTCCCGAATCCGCGCGCGTGGAGCGCCGAGCTCACGGCGAACATGATCCCGCGCTGCAGGCAGGTGACCGCGAACATCACCACGAAGACCACGACGAACAGGATCCGGGACTTGCCCTCCGGGTCCTCGCCCAGGGCGATGACGTCGTGCAGCGGCTGGATGACGTCCACCAGGAGGAACTTGAGGAGCGGGCTGTCCTGGACGTTCTGGCGCAGCTGGTCGGACTGGGCGGTGCGCAGGAAGTAGATGCTCGAGGAGCTGATCAGGAAACTGGTGGCGATCGCCTTGAAGGCGGCCCGATACTCCTCGACGTTCAGGATGGACTTGCGCCAGCGGTACATCCCGAACACCCAGAAGCAGGTCAGCGTCACCCCCGTGACCCAGACCACCATCTTGCTCCAGGCGCCCTGGGCACCCACAAGGTCCGCGTCGATGGCCTTCAGCAGCCAGAAGCCCAGGAACACGCTGGCGAGGATGGCCAGACCGTCCAGCCACACCTGCAGCACGATGAAGCAGGTGTCGAAGTGTTTGCGTACCCAGGACCGGGGGCTGGACTTCTGCACGGGGGCCTGCGAGGGGAAGGGGCTTGCCTGGGGCCTCCCAGGACACAACACTACCACCGCCCACGAGGGTCGCCGGGACCAGGCCGCCTGGACTCCATCGGCGCGCCCGCCCCCGGGCCTGGAGCTCCCCGCCCCTCTTATGCCCCGCACCGCCGTCCTGCTCACGCTCCTGGGCGCCCTGCTCGTGGCGATCCTGGCGGCGGCCCTCCGCCCCCTCGCCGAGCCCGACGAGGGCCGCTACGGCGAGGCCGCCCGAGAGATGACCGAGACCGGCGACTGGCTGCTGCCGCGGCAGAACGGCCGCCTCTATCCGGACAAGCCCCCCGGCGTCTACTGGGCGATGGCGCTCTCCCTGGAGATCCTCGGCACGCGGGCCTTCGCCATCCGCCTGCCCGCCCTCCTGGCCTACGCCCTGCTGCTGCTGCTCCTCCTCCGGCCGCCTTCCTGGGCCGCCAGCGCACCGGCCTCCGTCCGCCCGCTCGCCGCGGTCTTCCTCGCGACCTGCCCCCTGAGCCTCGTCCTGGCCGAGCTCGCCACCCTCGACTCGGTCCTGAGCCTGACCGTAGCCGCCGCGGTCCTCGCCGGCTGGCGGCTCCTCGCGGAGGACCGCCCTGCGTCGGCTCGGGCCTGCGGCGCCGCCCTGGGGCTCTCCTTCCTGGTCAAGGGGCCGGTCGGCCCGGTCCTGAGCCTGGCGATCCTCGCCGTGGCCGGTGCGCGGGCTCGGCTGCCCCTGCGCCGCCTGCTGCGCCCCGGTCTCCTCCTTCCCGCCCTCCTCCTCGGCCTGCCCTGGTACCTTCTGGCGGCCCTCCAGCGACCCCAGCTCCTCGACTTCTGGATCCTCCGGGAGACCGTGGGCCGGGTCGCCAGCGACGTCCACGCCCGCGCCCAGCCCCTCTGGTTCTTCCCGGCCCTCGCCCTGGGGCTCGCCCTGCCCTGGCTCCCCGCCCTCCTTCTCGGGCGCCGGCCGGCCCCCGGTGCCGGGCCTGCCGAAGACCCCGGCAGGTCGGCGGCCTGCGCCCTCGGCTCCCTGCCGGCGGTCTGGGCCTTCCTGCCGGTCCTCTTCTTCAGCCTCCCCGCGAGCAAGCAGCCGGCCTACCTGGCACCCGCGGTCCCGGGCCTCGCGCTCTGGATCGGCCTGCGTCTCGCCCGGCGGCCCGCCCCGCGCGCCGCCGCCGCCGCTGCCGCCGCTCTCCTGGCCCTCGCCGCTGCCGCCCTGGTCTGGAGCCTGGAGCCGGGACGGATCCGCAGCATCGACCCCCTGGCCCGGACCCTGGTGGAGGAAGGGGCCCGGGACTGGGAAGGCGCCCAGGTCCTGGACTGGGCCTACGGCCTCAGCTTTCGCCTGGAGCGGCCCGACTTCCACGCCTTCGGTGCCGCGCCCAGGGCCTGGTCCTTCGAGGAAGGCGAGAAGGGGCCGCCCCCCGCCGATCCCGGGGAACGCTCCCGCCGCGCCGCCCGCCGCCGCGAGCGCGCCTTCGCCGACGCCCTGGACCTCCTCGAAGGACCGCAGCCCGCCTTCGTCCTCCTCCACGAGACCGGTGATCCCGGGGTGCCGGCGGCCTTCGAGGCCGCCGCCTCCGCCCGCAGGGCCGAGGTCCACGCCTGGGGGCAGAGCGGCCGCTACCACCTCTACGCCAACCGCCCGCGCGGCGGCCGTTGAGCCCACCGTCTCCCCTTCCGGGCCTCCCCTCAGGCGGTCCGGAGCTGACCGCCGAGTTCTTCGGCGGCCCGGGCGGCGCGCTGCAGGAAGCGTTGCTCGTCCTTCTCGGCCAGGGTCCGGTCGGCGGCGCGCAGGCGCACGTGGAAGGCCAGGGAGCGCCAGCCCTCGGGCAGGCCGGGCCCGGCG
>JALUUN010000122.1 GCA_027021325.1 Planctomycetota bacterium | reverse complement strand
CGCCCGTCGGGGTGCACGGCGACGGCGGCATGGCTGTAGTCCCCGAAGGCGCCGCCGCAGTCCACTTCGAAGGCCGTGCTCCGGGCGCGGCCGTTGCGGTCGAAGAGCCGCGCCATGGCGCGGTACCTACCGTCCTGGTCCTCGCGGGCTTCCATCCAGACCGCGACCAGGTTGCCTTCGGCATCGGCGCCGAGGTTGGGGTCCACGGAATGGGGATGGCCTTCCCGGGAGACCGGGAACTCGGGGCCGGCGCCGCTGTCCACGTCGAAGATCCGCCCGCGGATGCCGGTGGGGGCGTAGTCCTCGGAGGTGGCGACCCAGATCACGGCGAAGCGCCCGTCGCCCAGGGCGGCGATGCTGCCGTTGTAGGGGTGACCGCTTTCGTCCTCCGGAATCCGGAACTCGCCGCTCAGGGGCGTGCCGTCGCTATGGAAGAAGCGGCCCAGGAGGGCGCGGCCCTCCCGCGTCAGACTGGACCAGCTGGCGAAGACGATGCCCTCGTCGTCGATCTCGATGGCGGGCGCGGACTGGTCGCCGGAGATGGTCTCGTTCAGGAGGATCTCGGGGCCGAGGGGCAGCAGGCGGATGCCCTCGGGGGTCTCCTGAGGCACCAGGCGGCGGGCGTAGACCCCGCCCAGCTCGCCGTCCTGGGCGCTGGACTGCCAGGCCACCCAGGCGCTCCCGTCAGGAGCGAAGGCCACACTGGGCTCGCTCTGGTGACCGTCCACCTCCTGGTTGACATGGATCTCGGTCCCCAGGGGCCGTCCCAGGGGGTCGAGGTGCTGGGCGAAGACGCCGTAGGTGCCGGCTTCCTGGCGGCGGCTGCCCCAGGCAATCAGGAGGTTGCCCCGGGCGTCGGCGTCGAGGCTGGCTTCCTGCTGGCGGTTGTAGGTGAAGGTGTTGACCCGCAGCTCGATGCGCTCGTAACCGGCGACGGGGGAAGCGCCGGGATCCTGGGCCCGGGCGGGCAGGCCGCCGAGGCAGAGCGCTCCGAGCAGGGCCACGGCCGTCGTGGACTGCATGGGGACTCCAAGAGGACAGGGGTGGATGGGGTTGCGAGGACTCCGGCAGAAGGGAGGCCTCCAGGGAAGACTACCGGGGGGATGGGGCCCGGTCTCCACGTTTCTTCATGCCGCCGGAGGCCCTCTCCGGACGGTTCCCGGGCGGCTCCGCCCGGCCTTCGCTCCGGCGGTTCCGAAGCAAGCCCCTCGGTCACCGGGGGTTGGGAGCTCCGGTCTCGACGGGCTCCGGAACCGGCACCCGGGGCAGATAGAGGATCGCTGGCGCCTCCGGCCGCAGCGGAAGATGGATCCGGGCGCGGCGTGCGCCTTCCGCCGACCAGGAGGGATCCCCGTTCTGGGGGTTGGGCTCGTAGCGGGGGAAGCTGCCTCCGGTCAGGACCAGGGCCAGGCGGTGACCGGCTTCCCAGGTCCAGGCGAGGGGCGCGAGGCGGACCCGAAGCTCGCGCGTCTCCTCCGGTCGGAGGAGACGGCGTTCCGGTCCCGGCTGGAGGGAGGCCCTCTGGATGCCCTCCCGGATCAAAACGAGGCGGCCGTCCGGCAGGCGGTCGGCGAGCCGGACGTTCAGATCCACATCCGGGGCGTCGGCCTGGATGCAGATGTGCAGTTCCGGCGTGCCGCGGACGGCCAGGGGCTGCTCCAGGACCGGCCCTTCCCAGAGGAGCACGTCCTGGCGCTCGAGGAGAGGGTCGAGCCAGGCCGGCCCGGCGTCCAGGGGAGGCAGGTTGCGGCCTCCGAGGGTGGGGGCCGGACGGCGGGGGTCGTAGGCGAAGGCCCTTCCGGGGCCCCCTTCCGGGAAGGAGGCCCCCGGATGCAGGCGGCCGTCGGGCAGGAGGCTCCAGGCCGTGAGCGGACCGGTGAGGGACTCCCAGCTCGCCCCCGAGACCCAGGCACCGCGCCCGGAGGCACCGGCCTGGAAGACCGTGATCGGGGCCGGCTGCGCCTCCTCGGGAGCGGCTCGTCCCAGGAGCTCCCGTTCCAGGAAGGCCCGCGTCTGGAGACTGGAGAAGTCGGCGGCGCCGGGGAAGCGGAGAACCCCCTGCTCGGCAAGATCCACGCGGGTGTGGGTCCACGGGCCGAGGATCAGGCGGCTCTCCCGGGCCCGGCCCTGGCCCTCTTCCCGCAGCGTCTGCCACTGCTCGATCACCTCGCCTGGAAAGTGGTCCCACCAGCCGCTCACCAGGAGGCAGGGGACCTGGATCTTCTCCGGATGCCAGGTCCGCCGCTGAAGCCACTGCCAGATCGCCGCATCGGGGTCGCGGTTCGAACGCACCCGGGCACCGACTCCGAAGCCCAGGAGGTCCAGGGTGCGGACGTGGTAGTCGAGGAGAACGCCTCCTTCGTAGAAGGATGCGTAGCGCATCCCCTGGTAGGCGATCAGGGGGACGGCGGCGACGAGGTGGGGAGGCTGCTCGGCGGCCGTGTCGAACTGCTGTTTGCCCAGGGCCGAACCGCCCCAGGTCGCGACCCGGCCGTTGCACCAGGGCTGGCGCGCCGCCCACTCCACGCAGTCGTAGCCGTCCCGGCCGCGGCTCCAGCCGAGGCGCTCCCGGGCGGGAAGAGCGGCCTCGCGGCTGCCGTGGAAGCCGCGCCAGTCCACGAACAGCCAGGCGGTCTCCTCCTGGTCGAGGATCTCCAGGGCGCGGGCGCTGCCGCGCGCGGCCTCCCCGGCCTCGGTGCTGGCGACGCGTCCCAGGCCCTCGCGGCCGTAGGGGGTCTGGACGAGGACCACCGGCCAGGGGCCGGCCCCGGGGTCTGCCGAAGGAAGCCGCAAGGTCGCCGCCAGGCGGCGTCCGTCGCGCATCGGGATCCAGACCTCGCGGTGTGCGGGCGCCTCGGCCTGCGGCACTCCAGCTGCGGCCTCCGGAGGCAGGGGCTCCTGGAGGCCGGCCGCCGTCCCGGTCGGGCCGGGGACCACGAGGAACGGACTCAGGAGGCCGAGGATCCGGAGAGGCCGCCCGGGCTTTGTCTTCACTGCACGACGGCGGCCAGGCCGTTGGTGACCCGGGGCGGTCCGACGAGGGAGGACTCCCAGGCCTGGAACCACACCGGGGTTCCGCCGGCCCCGGTGGGCACGGAAAGACTCAGGCTGGCGTTGCCGGAGCCGTCGGCCGTCGCCGATCCCAGGGACTGGGGGTCGAGGATGTCGAACTCCAGGTTGAAGGCCGAGGCGGCGCCCCAGCCCTGGAGGCTGTAGGTGAAGGAGACCACGGCCCCAGGGGTCCCGCCCTGGGTCGCCCAGGTGGCGACGCCGCCGGCGGCCAGGTTCTGGACGGAGAGGCGCGGCAGGGTGTCCGAGCGGTAGACGGCGACGCTGCCGATGGGATTGTCGCCGGGAACCCCGACCACCCAGTCGGCGAAGCCGTCGCCATCGAGGTCGCCGCCACCGGCGACGCTCGTGCCCAGGTTGTCCGAGGTCTCGACGCCGTCCACCTGGTAGAGACGGCGGCCGGAGACGCCGGAGAAGACCTCGGCGCGGCCCGCGGCCAGGGCTGTCTGGCC
>JALUUN010000121.1 GCA_027021325.1 Planctomycetota bacterium | reverse complement strand
CCCCTCGCATCCCGGCAGGCGCGGCGGCCCGCGGCGGCCGCGCCGGAGGCGGCGCCGAAGGCCGGCCGGCCTGCCAGGCCCAGGCGGAGGCGGGGTCCTTCCAGCGGCCGTGCCGGTCGCGCAGGCCGAGGGGGCAGCCGGGGATGTCCCGCTCCCCGCAGACCACGTAGCCGGCCTCGGGGAAGGCGCGCAGGAAGGCCTCGGCCTCGCGCCGGCGCAGGTCGAGGGCGAGGCGCCGCGAGCGCGGATCGGCAGTGGCGTCGGCGACGAAGGTCTCGCCCAGAAGCAGGGGCCGTGGAGTCCGTGCTTCCCGCATCCGCTGCAGCCGCTCCAGGTAGAAGGGCCACGGGCCGGGATGGAGGTAGGGATGCTCGTCGTCGAAGTCGCCGGCGTGGGCGCGGCCGATCCAGGCGCTCTGACCGGCGGCGAGCGTCCCCGGGCAGAGGCGCTTCACCTCCTCGACGAGGCGGCGCACGAGGGAGGGCTCCATCTCGTCGTTCTCGCAGCTCAGGGTCCGCAGCACGATGCAGGGATGGTGCGCGTCGGCGCGGACCAGATCGAGGAGGCGCTCCCCCACCCGCGGGTCGCGGAGCGGCGCCGCCCAGAGGGGGTACTCCTGCCAGACCGCCATGCCCTCCTCCGTGCAGACTTCCAGGTACTCCGGGGGCGGAACGAAGAGGCAGGCCTTCAAGAGGTTGAAGCCGCGCCGCTTCATCTCGTGCAGGTGCCGGCGCAGGACCTCGGGCTCGGGCGCCGGTCCGGGAGCGCCGGGTTCCCAGCCCCAGTGGAGGAGGCCCCGAACGCGGAAGGGACGGCCGTTCAGGAGCAGCCGCTCCCCCCGGGCCTCGAGACGCCGGGCCGGCAGGGCGAGGCGCCAGGTGTCGGAGACGCGGCCGCCGTGGAGGAGGTCGAGGTGGAGGCGAAGGTCCGGGCGGCCGGGGCGGGCGGGTTCCCAGACGCCGGGCGGCGTCCAGGGGAGGCGCAGGCTCCCGCTCCGGGCGCGGACGGTGCGGCCTCCCGCCGGGGCGCCGGCGCCGCGCAGCCGGAGCGAAGCCTCGTCCCGTCCCGGCGGCAGGGCCAGGTCCAGGTGCAGCTCCAGCACGGCGCCGTCGAAGCGCAGGCGCGGCGGCGACCGGAAGGCCGCGGGCCCGGTGCGGGCGCGGCGCAGGCCCTGCCAGAGTCCGTGCGGAGCGGCGCCGATCCAGGGCAGGAAGCCGGCCAGGGGGTCGCCGGGGGCCGGCGACACCTCGGCCACGAAGGACTCCTCGCCGGGGGGAAGCTCCAGCCGGCGCAGGGTCCACGAGGGGCCGAGTTCCGCCAGCGTCCGGCCTGCGGCGCCGCGCAGGCGCAGATGCCCGGCCAGGGCCGGGATCTCCAGGAAGCGCCGGCGGCCCGCCTCCTCGGGCCACTCCAGTGCGTAGCGGCTCTTTCGGCCCGGGGTGGCACGGGACATGGCCTGGGAATCCTAGACCGGCCCATTCACCACCCGGCCCTTCCGGCCGTCTGACCGGCCAGGTCCAGGGTCTCGGAGGCTTCCTCCGGCCTCCTGAGAGACGGTCTTGCGGGCCCGCAGCCCCGGCTTCCGGGCGCAAGGGAATCCCGGATCGTGGTCCTCGAATCCCGGGTCCCCTCCGCGGAGACAGGACCGGCCGCACCCCCTGCTCAGGCCGCGGCAGACGGCTCCTCGGCGCCCTGCTCCAGATAGGCGCGCAGGCTCCGGCTGCGCAGGAGGAGAACGATCCCGGCGAGGAGGGCGCCGACGTGGAAGGCCAGCCAGGGCCACCAGAGGACGGGCACCGGCTCCTCCAGGATCTTGAGGAGCGTCGCCATCAAGCTCGAGGTGATGCGCGTCCCCAGGTAGATGGCCATGACATGGCGCGCCCAGGCCTGACCGCTCCAGAGCATGAGGCTGACGAGGAGAAGGATCAGGTAGGGAAAGAGGTAGCCGACGGCGACCACGCTCCAGCCGACGGCGATCTCGGGGTGATCGCGGGGCGGGTCCAGGACGAAGGTCCCCAGGACCGAGGCCAGGAGCTGCAGGACCAGGGCCCCGAAGCAGAGGCCCAGGGCCAGGCGCCGCCCCCGGTGCAGGAAGGCGGGATCGGGCGGGTCGGCGGCCGGAGTCGTCACGGCATCCCCGTCTAGCCTCTCAGGCGAGGCTCCGCCAGGGCTCTCCCGTCCGGCCCCGGACCTCAGGAGGTTCTCGCCGGCGCCCCCGGCGCCTCGCGTCCGGTGAGGGCAACGTAGCCCCGGTAGCCGTCGTAGTAGACCGTGCCCTCGCCGTCCTCGAGCTCCAGGACATGGGTCGAGAGCTCGGCCAGGAAGTGCCGGTCGTGGCTCACGAAGAGCAGCGTCCCCTGGTAGGTCTTCAGGGCGTCCACCAGGGCCTGCTTCGCCTCGACGTCGAGGTGGTTCGTGGGCTCGTCCAGGACCAGGAAGTTCGGCGGCTCGTAGAGCATGCGGGCCAGCACCAGGCGCGCCTTCTCGCCGCCGCTCAGGACCGCCGTCGGCTTCTCCAGGTCCTCCTCCTCGAAGCCGAAGCCGGCCAGGCACTTGCGCAGCGACCCGATGGAGCCGCCCGGCCAGGTCTCGTGCATGGTGTCCATCACCGTGCGCCGCGGATCCAGGAGTTCGGTCGTGTGCTGGGCGAAGTAGCCCGTCGTCAGGCTGGCACCGCGGCGCATCACCCCACCGTCGGGTTCCAGTTCGCCGACGACGAGGCGCAGGAAGGTGGTCTTGCCCGCGCCGTTCACGCCGAGCACCGCCCAGCGTTCCCGGCGGCGGATGTGGACGTGGAGGTCGAGGAAGACGATCTGCTCGCCGAAGGCCTTGGAGACGCCCTCGGCGACGAAGACGTCGTTGCCGCTGCGCGGCGGTTCGGGCACGCGGAAGCGGACGCGCTGGCGGCGGCTGCGCGGCGGTTCCAGCCTCTCCATCTTCTCCAGCCGCTTGAGGCGGCTCTGGGCCTGGCTGGCGCTGCGCGCCTTGGCGCGGTAGCTCTCGATGAAACGCATCTCCTTCTCGATGACCGCCTGCTGGCGCTCGAAGGCGGCCTGGCGCTGGCGGTCCTCGAGCTCGCGCTGGGCGAGGTAGAAGTCGTAATCGCCGGGGAAGACGCGCAGGCGGCCCTCGTCGATCTCGACGATCCGGTCCACGACCCGGTTCAGGAACTCGTGGTCGTGGCAGGTCATGATCACCGTGCCCGGAAAGCCGAGCAGGAAGGACTCGAGCCAGAGGATGGACTCGAGATCCAGGTGGTTGGTCGGCTCGTCGAGGAGCAGGAGGTCCGGCTGCATGATCAGGATGCCGGCCAGGGCGACGCGCATCTTCCAGCCGCCGCTCAGGGTCTCGACCGGCGCCTCCATGCGCTCCTCCGAGAAGCCGAGGCCGGCCAAGACCTCGCGCGCCCGGGCCTCGATCTCGTAGCCGCCGAGGGCCTGGAACTCGTTCTGGACCTCACCGAAGCGGGCCAGGAGCCGCTCCATCTCGCCGGCGCGGGCGGGGTCCGAGAGAGCCTCCTC
>JALUUN010000120.1 GCA_027021325.1 Planctomycetota bacterium | reverse complement strand
ACGAGATGCTCGTCACCCTGCACCTCCTCTTCGCCGAGGTCCTGGAGGGCGACGCCTGGATCTCGGGAGTCGAGTGCCTGCGCATCCTCGCCTCCCACCGCAACGAGGTCTTCACCAAGCGCGAAGTGGTCGGTCCGCGCGGGCGCCTGCGCCGGCGCGGCATCCTCCTCGTGCCCGAGGATCAACTGCCTCCGGGCAAGGGCGCCCTGTGCGAGATGTCCCTGGCCGACTGGGCCTCCGAGGCCCTCCTCGCCGGGGTCGGCGACGGCGTGCGCCTCGCCCGTGAGGAGATCGAGCGTTTCCTGGAGGGCGGCGAGGAGCCCTCCTCCTGAGTGCGGGACCCATGTCCGTGGATCGCAGCGAACTCATCTACGACTGGGGGGCCCACGGCCCCGTGGCGATGCCGGCGCCGCAGGCCCCGGTGCAGCTCGACGACGAGACCCTGCGCGACGGCCTGCAGTGCCCCTCGGTGCAGGATCCGCCCCTGGAGAAGAAGGTCGAGCTCCTGCACCTGATGGACGCCCTGGGCATCGACACCCTGGACGTCGGCCTGCCCGGGGCGGGCGACCACGCCCGCGAGCACATCCGCGCCCTGGCCCGGGAGACCGCCGGACTGCGCATCACCCCGAACGTCGCCTGCCGTACCGTCGTCTCCGACATCGAGCCGGTGGCGGACATGGTCCAGGAACTCGGCATCCCCATCGAGGTCTGCGCCTTCATCGGCTCGAGTCCGATCCGCGCCTACGCCGAGGACTGGGACCTGGAGCGCATGACCGGGAACGTGCGCTCGGCCGTCGGCTTCGCCAAGAGCCACGGTCTGCCCCTCATGTTCGTGACCGAGGACACCATCCGCACGCCGCCGGAGGTCCTGGAGCGCCTGGTCGGCGCGGCCCTCGAGGAGGGCGCCGACCGCGTGTGCATGTGCGACACCGTCGGCAGCGCCACCCCCCACGAGGTGCAGAACCTCGTGCAGTGGATGAAGGACTTCGTGGCGCGCAACAAACCCGGCACCGGCCTCGACTGGCACGGCCACCGCGACCGCGGCCTGGGCCTGATCAACACCCTGGCCGCCTTGAGTGCGGGCGTGGAGCGCGCCCACGGCTGCGCGCTCGGCATCGGCGAGCGCGCCGGCAACACCGAGATGGACCTGCTCCTGGTCAACCTCAAGCTCCTGGGCTGGATCGACCGCGACCTGCAACGCCTGGGCGAGTACGTGCGCTGCGCCAGCGAGGCCGTGGGCCGCCCGGTGCGGGGCGAGTACCCGGTCTTCGGCGCCGACGCCTTCGAGACCGGTACCGGGGTGCACGCTGCCGCCGTGGTCAAGGCCTTCCGCAAGGGCGACTCCTGGCTCGCCAACCGTGTCTACAGCGGCGTGCCCGCCGATGAGTTCGGCCTGCGCCAGAAGATCAGCGTCGGCCCCATGAGCGGCAAGTCCAACGTCATCTTCTTCCTCGAGGAGCGCGGCATCGAGCCGACCGAGGAGCGCATCGCCGCCGTCCTGGAGCGAGCCAAGAACAGCCCCCGCCTCCTGACCGAGGCCGAAGTGCTGGAGGCGGCCGGGCTGCCGGTCTCCTGAGCCGCCGGAGGACGGCGCGGGCCGGAATCCTGCCAGGGATCCGGGGACCGGAGAAGCGCCGGCCGGCCCGCGCCTAGGATGGGGCCATGCTCTCCGCCCTGGCCCTCGCCCTGGCCGCCGCGCCCCAGGACGGGGAGGCGTCGCGTCCCGACATCGTCCTGATCCTGGCCGACGACCTCGGCTGGTCGGACATCTCCCCCTACGGCGGCGAGATCCGAACGCCGAACCTGGAGCGCCTCGCCGAGGAGGGCCTCCTCTACCGGCAGTTCTACAACGCCGCGCGCTGCTGTCCGTCGCGGGCCTCTCTCCTGACCGGTCTCTACCCGCATCAGGCCGGGGTCGGGCACATGGTAGACGACAAGGGCTGGCCGGCCTACCGCGGCGACCTCGCGCCCGAGGCGGCGACCCTGGCCGAGGTCCTGAGGGCGGCCGGCTACGCCACGGCCATGGCCGGCAAGTGGCACGTGACCCGGGGCACCGGCTACTGGACCGGACGCCCGGAGGACGACTTCCGGACCACCTGGCCCCGGGCGCGGGGCTTCGAGCGCTTCTACGGAACCATCCACGGCGGGGGCTCCTACTACGCCCCCAGGACCCTGGTCCGCGACGACACGCCCCTGCCGCCGCCCGGTCCCGGAGAGGACTTCTACTACACCGATCGCATCGCCGGAGCGGCGGCCGCCTTCGTCGAGGAGCATGCCCGCCGGCGGCCGCAGGACCCGCTCTTCCTCTACGTCGCCTTCACCGCCCCGCACTGGCCGCTGCAGGCGCCGGCGGAGGACGTGGCGCGCTACCGCGGGGCCTATGACGGGGGTTTCGCGGCAGTGCGCGAGGCGCGGCGTCGCCGCCAGGCCGAACGCGGCCTCCTGCCCGAGGGGCTCGTGCCCGCGCCCTTTCCCATCCCCTGGGAACGGGCACCCCACCCCGAGTGGCAGAGCCGGGCCATGGAAGTCTACGCCGCCATGGTGGAACGCATGGACCGGGGGATCGGGCACATCCTCGGGAGCCTGGAGCGGACGGGCCGGGCAGAGAACACCCTGGTCCTGTTCCTCTCCGACAACGGCGCCTGCGCCGAGGGCGGGCGCGCCTGGGGACGCCAGGGCGTCGGCAACAGCCTGACGCGGCCCAAGTTCACCCGCGACGGCCGCCTCATCCGCTTTGGCGCCCAGGCGACGGTGATGCCCGGCCCCGAGGACGTCTGGCAGGAGTACGGCGAACCCTGGGCCCATGTCTCGAACACGCCCTTCCGGCTCTACAAGCACTTCGTGCACGAGGGCGGCATCCGCAGCCCGCTGCTGGTGCGCTGGCCGGCGGGGATTCCCGAGGCGGGGGCGGTGCGCGACCAGGTCGGGCACCTCGTGGACCTCATGCCCACCCTGGCCGCGGTCGCCGGCGCCGGGCCGCTGTCCGAGCGGGCCGGCCGGCCCTGCCCGCCCTGGGAGGGGCGGAGTCTCCTTCCGTCCTTCCGCGGCGCAGCGCCCGAGGAGCGCACCCTCTTCTGGGAGCACGAGGGGAACGCCGCCGTGCGCCAGGGCAGCTGGAAGCTGGTGCGCCGCCACCGCGGCGGAGGCGCCTGGGAGCTCTACGAGCTGCGGCGCGATCCCACCGAGATGGCGGATCTTGCGGCTGCCGAGCCGGAGCGGGTCCAGGCCATGCGTGCCCTCTGGGAGGACTGGGCGCAACGCGTCGGGGTACGCCCCTGGCCGGTGCAGCCCCCCGAGGAAGACGGCCGATAGAGGCGGGGATCCCGCACGCCGGCACCGGCTTCGGGTTCCGCCTGCCGCGGGGGACCGGCATCATGCGGGGCTTCCCGGCCGCGTCCGCCCCCCGTCCCCTCATGCTTCGTCCCCTCAACCACGCCGCCGCCATCTTCCGCTGGGAGGATCCGGAGCCCACCGGCGCCGTCGGCTGGGTGGTTCTGGACCGGATCATCAACCAGGTTTCCGGCGG